>DAIDIA010000300.1 GCA_027459565.1 Acidimicrobiaceae bacterium
ACCGACCGATTCGGGGTCCAAAGAAGCTGCTCGTGTCACCGATGGAGCTCACGCTGAAGATCCAGACCGGAATTGTGGAGAGTTCGACGCGGTGCCCATTGACGAACGACTCCGCCTCGGGGAGCCAAGCCATGTTGTGGATCGCGCTTCCCAGCACGGCGGCATCGTAGCGGTCGATCGCGAAAAGATCCTCCATCGACACGAGGTCGACCGTGAACCCCGCTCGCGTCAGCCGATCGGCAACTCCGGCAGCGATCTCCCTGGTGGAGCCGTGTGCGCTTGCATATCCGACGACAACTGCCATGGCGCCACCTTCGGGGACCGGTACCGACTTTCCCCCATCATGACGTCACAGTGTGCGGACCGATAGAGGAGAAGGACCCCGTTCGAGCGCAGGTGCACCGCTGAACGGGCGCACGACGCGAAATCTCGTGGATCTGATAGCCAACGTGTCGCAGACTTCGCGTTGTGAACAAGGTGCACCGACGCGGCAGCGGCGACATTGAGTGACGCCAAAGCGCCCCCGGCTTTGGAGACGCCTCATTGCCTCATCGGCCCGAGCCCGTCATCGAGAGGCGCGCAGCACCTGTCGCAGCTTGACGCGCCGTCCGGTGCGCAGGATTGCCCGCTTGTAGACACCCGTCGCGATACGCGCGACAAAGAAGGTGGAGACCATCGAGATCAACGCGGCGCCGAGGAACTCCCACCACGTGACCTGACCGAGTCCAACGAGAATGGGCATTGCAAACGGAGCGGTCGGGGGGAGATACGCGAGCACCTTGAAAAATACCGAAGCGTTCCCCGAGGCTGCCGCGGTGATCGAGAAGATGTAGCCGATGAGCATGGGGATGCTGAGCGGGAAGGTCAGGCTCTGCAGCTGATCCTGGCGCTCTGCGAGCGAACCGGCGGCGGCGTACACCCAGCAGTAAAAGGCATATCCCAGCGCGAGCCAGACCAGGGAGCTCGCAAGTTCGAGTGGCGCCGTGCTCTTCAGGAGATCCGAACCGACGGCCCGTGACAACACGAGTGCGAAGATGACGATGACGCCCGCCTGCGCGAGCGCGGCGGTCCCGATGCCGATCACCTTCCCCGCGAGAAGACGGGTCGCCCGTACCGTCGAGAGAAGCACCTCGACGACGCGACTTGATTTCTCCTCGGCCACGCCAAGCAGGATCCAGGCGCTGTAATGGGACAAGAGCGCGAACAGGAGAACCAATCCAATCAGCGAGGAGCCCCGTACCGGTGACTTCGCCTTCGCGGCGATGAGACCCGTGATCGGGAAGGTGATGGGGTGTGCCAGTACCGATTCCTGGGTCGGAGTGAGGTGAGCCGCGGCGATCGTGGCGAGCGTGCCGAGTCTCACGGAGAGGTTCCTGGTGAACTCGGCGACGGTCGAGTTGTCGGAGGCCGCGAGAGTCTTTTCGAGCACGATGCGTTCGGCCTCCACGACAACATCGAGCCGACCGGCGCGGAGTTCATTCTCGGCCATGCCAAGCCCGGACACGGTGCCGAGATCGACGGTGACGTGCAACGCGCCACTAAGTGAGTTGACCGCGGAGCGCACGGGAGGGGTGATGCCTCCCACGACACCTACCCGGAGCGCGGATGTGGAGTTCTTGTTCAGCGTGGGGATGACAATCGCCGCGGACACGACCGCGAGGATGAGCAGCGTCCCGAACCGGTAGATGCGCCCGCGTGTGCGCTCTCGCAGTTCCCGCGCCGCGACGAGCCCGATGTCGCCAAACGTGGTCTCGAAGTATCGCCGCGCCGCGCTTGGACCGGGCGTCGAGGTCACAGCCGGCGCCCTCTTCGCGCGCCGGCGAAGCGAGAGCCGCACGGCGACGACCGCCAGAGCGATGATGATGATCGGCAGTGCCTTCATACCAGCGCCTCGCGGAAGACCTCGGAGAGCCGGCGTCTCTCGAAGCGGAACTCCGTCACGCCCCCGGCGTGCTCGGCGGCGCGAAGAACCATCTGGCTGTCGGCCGATTCCTC
>DAIDIA010000301.1 GCA_027459565.1 Acidimicrobiaceae bacterium
GCAAGCTGCTTCAATCCGCCGAAACGGCGTCCGAATCCGGCGGCCAAGATCACGAGCTGCATGAGAATCAGCTTACGAGTACGGTTCTCAAAACGCACTAGTCGAACGACCGATTCGTGTTAGGGAGATGTTAGGAAGGCAATGACGACCAGCGAGAATACTCCAGTGGAGACAACAGATGCAGGCGTCAGCGGTGACGTCGTCGGCGCGGATGAGTTTGCCGCGCACGGAGTGGCACAACTCAGTGAAGAGGAGATCGACGGTCGCCGACAGGCACTGATCGACATCATCGAGATGTTGCGACCTGCTGTCCAGATGGATGGTGGCGACCTCGAGCTCATTGAGGCCGACTACGTCAATGGCATCGTCGAAGTAGAGCTTCAGGGCGCGTGTGGATCCTGTGCCGTTTCGAGTTCGACGCTGACCGGTGGTGTCGAACGCATCCTCAAAGAGCGACTCGATTGGGTGACCGAGGTCGTCGGCGGAGTCGACGAGGAGATCGATCAACTCGAATCTGCGGCGCTTGGCCGCGGGGCGTACGTTCCGAAGTACTACTGAGATCTCGTCACCGAGACTCGTCGTTCGCGCACGCGGGCGTTCTCAGCGAAGTTCGCGCATCGCCTCGAAGAGTGTCTGGTAGTCCGTCCGTCGAACGGCGATGTCGTTCCATTCAATGCCCTGCAGGAGTTCGAAGGACCTGACGCGTTCGGCGAACAATGGAGTCGCACCGCGTAGCTCCTCGCTGTCACACGAGACGCGACCGACGATCTCGTGGACACCGGGCGCGAGCGCGGAGATCGAGAGCGAGACCTCCTCTGGGCTCTTCCCGAGGTGATTGATCTCGATGGTGCTGTCGGGAGTGAGCACCCCGCGCGCTGCGGTGAGCTCACGGATCGGAAATCCGGGATCGCGTCCTGGACCGGTGCCGCTGAGGCGCACGGGCAGGCCGAAGTCCTCGGCGAGGTCGAGATAGACATCGAAGAACTCGGGCTTTCGCTCAACGGCGTCGAAGTGGGTCACGAGGTGCGTGATGCGAAATCCCCAGAGCACCGCCCGTTCGATCTGCGCGCGCCACTCCCGTCGCACCTCGTCGAGATCCGCGTGTTCCCAGACGTCGTCTACCGTGCGCGGGAACGCGCCATCGCCATCGAGCAGTGACGGAGCGTGTGTGATCGGCCCCCATCGATAGCGATCGAGCTCGGAGATGATCGTCAGGTTGACTCCGACATCCTCGCCGCGGTAGTCCGCAGCTGCGGCGCGCGACCATGGTGCGGGAACCATCAGCGAGGCCGAGGTTGCGAAGCCTCCTCGGAGCAGTTCATAGGTCGCCGCGTTCGCCGACTGACAAAAGCCGAGTTCGTCCACCGAGACGATGACCGCCGTCTCGGTCGGTTCAAATCCGAGTCGCTCGATCAGTGTGGCGGGCATCGAAGTCTGCGGTCAGCCTCTCTGGATCCGCTCTTGCATCGCCTGGTCGCGCCCGCGGACCTCGTCGGCGAGTCGGCGCTGGAAGTCGGCCACCCTGTCACGCAGCGCAGCGTCGGAGACCGCGAGGATACGCACCGCAAGCAGGCCGGCATTCCTCGCGTTGTCGATCGCGACCGCCGCAACGGGGATGCCCCTTGGCATCTGGACGATGGACAGGAGCGAATCGAGACCGTCGAGCGCCTTGAGCGCGACGGGAACGCCGATCACGGGGAGCGTCGTGACTGCGGCAAGCACGCCTGGCAGGTGCGCCGCGCCGCCGGCTCCGGCGATGATCACACCGATGTCGCGCGAGGCCGCCTGTCTCGCGTAGTCGATTGCATCGTCGGGCGTGCGGTGTGCGGAGAGCACGCGCATCTCCCAGCCGATGCCGAACTCATCGAGTGCCTCTGCTGCATTGCGCATGATGGACTCGTCCGAGTCGCTTCCCATCACGATTGCAACTTTCATTCCTGTCTCCCTTTGCGTGTGCTGGCCATTGAGGTCTACCAATGCTAGGCGCCGCGGGGAAACTGTGTCGCGGGCTCATGGTGTTTCGAGATGGTGTTGCCGGCTCGCCAGGGAGGCAGCCCTTTGGTGTGTGGGTCAGCGCGTCCTTCGCAGCGGAAAGAGGCGTTTTCCTATCGCGCCGAGCGAGAGGCCGACGACGATCCCCGCTGCGACGTCCGAGGCGTGATGGATCTTGACGTAGATCCTGCTCAGCGCGACGACGACCGCGCTCAGGAAGTAGACGCCTGCGAGGGGATCCTCGTCACTGAGCAGGAGCGCCCCGCAGAACGCGGCGGTCGCGTGCCCGGAGGGGAAGCTCGAGGAGAGTGGCTGGCGGATCGGAAGCGGATGCTCGATCTCGCGCACGGGACGTCCGCGACCGAAGATCGACTTCAAGATGATGTTGACGATGAACGACTCGACTCCAGTCGCGATGATCGCGCGAACTGCGGCGCGTTCGTTGAGTCTCCCGCCGCGCAGTGCGCGCAAAAGTCCGAAGATCACCCAGAGCAGACCGAAATCGCCGAGTTCGGAGGCGGTGTAGAAGGTGCGGTCGGCGACGCGGTTGCCACGCAGGGCGTCAAAGGCAGCATCGACACGGTCGTCAAAGGTCTTGATCAGGTCGCGCAACATGTCCATTCAGGCTAATGCGCATGGACATTCAAAGGAGGTCATGCGACACGGCGCCGATCGCCGGAGACGAGGGGCGCGCGGATCTCGTCAGTTCGAGAACGCGGGGCAGATCGCCTGGAAGGAGCAGAACCTGCACAGCTGGGTCGGGTTGGGTCGGAAGTCCTCGGTCTCGCACGCGCGCTCGATCGCGGCCCAGACGGCGAGGGCGCGCGATTTGAGTCCGCGCATCGTCTGGTCGTTCGGGGACTCGACGATGACCACCTGATCCTTGAGGTAGAGGAGTCGGACCTCCCGCGGGCGGACGCCGAAGCTCGCCTCGCAGAGATAGGCGTAGAACTGCACTCCCAGAAGGCGCGACCGCGACTGTTCAGCGCGCGGAGAGCGCCCGGTCTTGTAGTCCGTGACGACGATGTCACCGCTCGGGAGAAGATCGAGGCGATCGATGATTCCCCGAAGCTCGACACCGTCGAGCATCGACCGCAGGTCGAGCTCGATTCCGATCGGCTCGACCGAGAGTGGATCTTCCATCGTGAAGTAGTTGCTGACAAGCGACCGGGCCTCGCCGAGGAAGTTCTGCGCCTCGCGGTCATCGAGGCGAAGGGCAGCCATCTCCTCGGACCCGGTCATCTCCGTGTGTGCAAACTCCAGCGCATCGAGCGCGCGCACCTCGGTGCGGTCTTGGGCCTCTCCCTCCGCGTAGAGCAGCTGGAGCGCGCGGTGCACGAGAGTGCCCCGCAGCTGGGCTTTGTTGGCCGGTTCGGGGAGGTGGTCGATGTACGAGTACCGGAATGCACGCGGGCAGCTCATGAACTTGCCGAGCTTCGATGGGCTCAGCGTGTTCGGAATCTCGACGGCCATGGGGCAACGATAGATCCTCGGTGTCGCGCGGTGACCGAAATGGGACAAGTGCCACCATCTGCCCCGGAATCTCGACTAAAACTTCCGGCATGGAACACCTCCTCATCACCCATGGCTACCTCGCGCTTTTCGCGCTGGCGTTGATCCAGTCGTTCATCATCCCGATCCCCTCGGAGGTCACCTTCGGCTACGCCGGAGTGCTCGCATACGAGCATCACCTGAACATCGTCGCTGCGATCCTGCTCGGCACGCTCGCCGAGCTCATCGGCTCATCGTGTGCCTACTTCCTCTTCCGCTGGGGTGGCAGGCCGCTTGTGGAACGCTATGGAAAGTACGTGCTGATCAGCACGAGGGACCTTGACCGTGCCGAGCACTGGCTCGACGGACGCGGTGAGTTCTTCATCGCGATCGGACGGGCGCTGCCGGTACTGCGTCTGCCGGTCTCGTGGATCGCCGGGATCGTCAAGATGACCTATGCGAAGTTCCTCGCGTTCAGCTTCATCGGAACGCTCGTCTACGCGTGCGTGCTCTGTGGCATCGGATACGGCGTCGGTTCGACCTGGACCAAGGTCGTCCACGACTTCAAGCTCGCCGGCTACGTCATCCTCGCGGTCGTCGTGCTCGCCGCTCTCGCCGTTCTTCGCCACCGGTACGTGGAGCTTCGCCACGAGCGGATGAAGGCCGCGCGCTAGGACGATCTACGGGCCGCACGCGCCCATCTGTGTTGCGTGTGTGACGGAGATCACTTTCGCGAGATGTCGAACGCCCTCGCGAGGAGCTCATACGAGCGCACGCGTGCCTTGTGGTCGTGGGTGATCGTGACCGCGACGATCTCGTCGACGCCGTAGCTGGAAGCGAGTTCGACGAGTGCGTGGTGCACGCGCTCTTGGTCACCGACAACCGCACGTGCACGCGAATCGAGCACGATTGCGAGTTCGGCGTCGGTGTAGGGGTAGGCGAGTGCCTCCTCCGGAGGCGGCACCTCGTTGTGTTCGCCGTAGCGCCGTTGACGCACCCGCCAGAGATCCGTGCTCGCGCTCAGCCGCTCGGCCTCCTCGTTCGTGTCCGCGACGATCACGCGAACGGCGATCGCCGTGCGCGGGACGTCCCCGTCGCGATAGTGCGCGAAGTGTTCGCGGTAATAAGCCATTGCCTCTGGTCCGCCGTGCGCATTGATGAAATGGGCAAAGCACAGTCCCGTTCCAAAATGCGCCGCCGCCTGTGCGGAGAATCCGCTCGAGCTCAAGAGCCACAGTTCCGGTGCGGCGTCGGGAACGGGGGTTGCCGGAAGCTTCCGGAAGGGATGGGTGTCGGGAAAGTCATCCGCGAGCCAGGCGCGGAGCTCTGCGAGCTGTTCCAGGAAGTCATCTCCGGCGGGGTGCTCACGGTTGCGAGAGAGCGCGAGTGTCGCGAGGGGCGTGCCGCCTGGCGCGCGACCGAGACCGAGATCGATGCGCCCCGGATGCATCGTTGCAAGCACCCGGAAGAGTTCGGCGACCTTGAGCGCGCTGTAGTGGGGGAGCATCACGCCCCCTGATCCGACGCGGATGGTGCTCGTGTGGTCCGCGATGTGCGCGACGAGGAGCTCTGGTGCGGAGCCGGCGAGGCCAAAGGTGCCGTGGTGTTCCGCAAGCCAGTAGCGCGCGTAGCCGAGTGCCTCGACCCGCCTCGCGAGGTCGACGCTGTTCGCGATCGCGTCGGCTGGAGACGATCCCGACGGAACGGGGGTCTGGTCGAGTACCGAGAGGGTCACCATGGAATGGTCACCCTAATGGCGCCGTGGTGCGGCGGTGTTCAGTCACCTGCGACGGCGATGACCTCGAGCTGCACGAGCATCCCTCCGTTGAGCCTCTGGTTGACCGCATGCCGCGCCGGCCGACTCGTTGGATCGGGGAACATCTTGAGCCACTCCTCGTTGACGAACTCGCGAAGCGCCATGTCCTCGAGCAGCACGGTCATCCGGACCACGTCGTCCGCGGTTACACCGGCAGCTGCAAGGAACCTCGCGACGTTCGCGAACGCGAGGCGAACCTGCTCTGGTCCGCCCTCGGCTGCCCTGCCCGTCTCGGGATCGATACCCATAATCGCGGAGGAGTAGACGATGTTGTCGATGCGCGCTCCCATCGGGATTGGCGCGGAGTGTGCAACGCCCTCGATCTCGATGGACCGCCGTCGTGTGGTCATCATCCTCCTTTCGACGCGTTTCGCCATGGCGCCCGAACGGATGCCCGGAAAACGCTGGGTGTGCGGCTCAGGCGCGGCGTCCGACGAGGCGCCAGGTCGCTGGCAACAAGAGTGAGACGATGCCGGCCTTGATCGCATCGCCGGCGAGAAACGGAGTCAGACCGAGTGCGATCGCCTTGGCGAGGTTCACGTGGATCGCGAGCGCGAGCCACGGGACGCCGATGAGGTAGATGAGGAACTCGCCGGCGAACATCGCCAACAGGGTGGTCCACACCGCCCGATCTGCCTTGCGCTCTGCGATCGCGCCGCATGCGTACGAGGCGAGGATGAATCCGATCAGGTACCCCGTGGAGGGACCCTGCCAACCCGAACTGTGGTGGATGAACCACGGCAGCCCGGCGATGCCGGCGAGGAAGTAGAGACCGAGTGCCATGGTCGCACGCCGGCGGCCGAGCGCGCAGCCCGTCAGGAGCACGCCGAGCGTCTGGCCGGTGATCGGAACCGGGGTGAACGAGAGCGGAATGGAGATCTGCGCGAGGATGCCGACGAAGGCCGCGCTGCCGACCACGAGGAGCGCATCGCGCACCAGGGTTCCCGGAAGCAGATCTGCCAGAACGATTGCCCGGCGGCGCTGCAGTGCAGCGGTTCCCTGTGACATGTGGACCTCCCGATTTCCCCGAAAGACGAACGTCGTCATCGAATCCGGCCTCTTGTGATGAACGAGCGACACGAACGCAGTTTGATCCGCGAAGGGTACACGGCCGAACAACCGCCGTTCAAATAGGAGTCGGAGCGATACGAAGCAGAAGGTCCCCGGCGCGCACCGAGGTCACCGGTTCGACCGTGAGCGCCAGCACCGTGCCCGAGAGCGCGGCGGTGATGCCCGCCTCCATCTTCATCGCCTCGATCGTCGCGACGATCGTGCCCGCGGTCACCTCGTCGCCGGGTCGCACCCGAATGGTGACGACACCGGTGAACGGAGCGGCGACCTGGGTCGGATCGTTCGGGTCCGCCCGCTCCGCTGCCGGCGCATCGAGTCCGAGGGACCGGTCGCGCACGGAGAGCGGCCGGTACTGGCCGTTCAGTGTGCACACGACGGTGCGCATTCCGCGCTCGTCGGCGTCGCCGATCGCCTCGAGCCCGTAGATCAGCGACACGCCGGGTTCGAGCTCCACCTCGGTCTCCTCGCCGTGGCGAAGACCGTAGAAGAACGCCCGCGAGGACAAGAGCGAGAGGTCGCCATAGGCGTTCGTCGCATCCTCGCACTCGCGCGTCGGTCCGGGAAAGAGCAGGCGGCTCAGCGTGTGTCGTCTCGTCGGCCCCTCGAGCAGTGCCTCGTCGTCCCCGGAGATCGTCGGCTCCCTGAGCACGGGCGTGCGTCCGGCGAGCGCGCGACTGCGGAAGGGTTCGGGGAACCCATTCGCCGGTGTGCCGAGTTCGCCGGCGAGGAATCCGAGCACGCTGTCGGGAATGTCGAACCGCTCCGGCTCGCGTTCGAACTCCTCGGGGTCCGCGCCCGAGGCCGCGAGCTGGAGGGCGAGATCACCGACGACCTTGCTCGAGGGGGTCACCTTGACGATGTTCCCGAGGATCCTGTTCGCCTCCGCATAGAGGCGCTCGACGTCCTCGAAGCGGTCGCCGAGTCCGACCGCGGCTGCCTGCTGGCGGAGGTTCGAGAGCTGTCCGCCGGGGATCTCGTGTTGGTACACGCGTCCTGTCGGTCCGGGAAGGCCGCTCTCGAACGGGGCATAGAGGCGGCGAAGCGACTCGAAATAGGGCTCGAGCGCACTCAGCGCGTCGAGTCCGATCCCGGTCTCGTACTCGGAGTGATCGGTCGCTGCGACGATCGCTGAGAGCGAGGGCTGGCTGGTGGTGCCCGCCATCGGTGCGTGCGCGCCATCGATCGCATCGACACCCGCATCGAGCGCCGAGAGATAGGTCGCGAGCTGTCCACCCGAGGTGTCGTGCGTGTGCAGATGCACGGGAAGGTCGAAGCGCTCCCGGAGGGCACTGACGAGCCGGTGTGCCGCGGGCGGTCGAAGCAGCCCCGCCATGTCCTTGATGCACAGCATATGCACGCCGGCGTCGACGAGCCCATCCGCGATGTCGAGGTAGTAGTCGAGCGTGTAGGTGTGCTCGTTCGGATCCGAGAGGTCGCTCGTGTAACACAGCGCACCCTCGGCGATGGCGTGTGTCTCGAGCACCGCGTCGATCGCAGGACGCATCTGGTCGACGTCGTTGAGCGCATCGAAGATACGGAAGATGTCGACGCCGGTCTCTGCAGCCTCTTTGACAAAGTGGCGCGTCACGGTCTCGGGATAGGGCGTGTATCCGACCGTGTTGCGTCCGCGCAAGAGCATCTGCAGGCAGATGTTCGGGACCGCCTGACGCAGCAGCTCGAGGCGTTGCCAAGGGTCCTCGTGCAAGAAGCGCAGCGCGACGTCATAGGTTGCGCCTCCCCACGCCTCGAGCGAGAGGAGTTGGGGGGTCAGGCGCGCGATGTAGGGCGCGACGACCAAGAGGTCGGCGGTGCGGAGCCGCGTCGCGAGCAGCGACTGGTGTGCGTCGCGGAAGGTCGTATCGGTCACCCAGGGCGTGTTGGCGCTCCGGATCTCCTGAGCGAACGCGCTCGGCCCGACAAGGAGGAGCCGGTCCCTCGAGCCCTCGGGCGGTGGCGTCGAGAGATCGAGCCTCGGGAGCTTGTCCCTCGGGTTGACGGCACTCGGAAGCTCACCGTGGGGCCGGTTCACCGTCACCTCGGCGAGGTACGCGAGCAGTTTCGAGCCGCGGTCGGTACCGGTCCGCGCGCGCAGGAGTTCGGGATAGTCATCCAAAAGCGCCGTCGTCGCGCGCCCCTGCTTGAACTCCTCGTTGTCGAGCACGGCCTGGAGGAAATAGATGTTCGTCGCGACGCCGCGGATGCGAAATTCCGTGACCGCGCGTCGCGCCCGTGCAACGGTCTCGGGCCATGTGCGTGCTCGCGCGGTCATCTTGATCAGCATCGAGTCGAAGTAGGGGAGGACCTCTGCGCCGGCGTGGAGGGTGCCGCCATCGAGGCGGATACCCGCGCCGCCCGCGCTCCGGTAGGCCGAGATCCTTCCGGTGTCGGGCCGGAAGTCGTTGTTCGGATCCTCGGTCGTGATGCGACACTGCAGCGCGCAACCCTGGATGGTGATCGCGTCCTGATCGAGGTTCAGCTGGTGCAGCGTCGTGCCGGCCGCGATCGCGAACTGCGCTCGGCCGCGATCGACGCCGGTGACCTCCTCGGTCACCCTGTGTTCGACCTGGATCCGCGGATTCATCTCGATGAACACGTGCTGGCCGCGTTCGTCGACGAGGAACTCGACGGTACCGGCGTTCTGGTAACCGATCGCATTCGCGAAGTTCACCGCGTCCTCGCACAGCCGCGCCCGGATCATCGGATCGAGGTTCTGCGCCGGGGCGACCTCGATCACCTTCTGGTGCCGACGCTGGACCGAGCAGTCGCGCTCGAAGAGGTGCACGATGTTGCCGTGCATGTCGCCGAGGACCTGAACCTCGCTGTGGCGCGGCCGGACGACGGCCTGTTCCAAGAAGATGGTCTCGTCACCGAACGCCGAGGCCGCCTCGCGCCGCGCGGCATCGATGGCATTGGCAAGCTGTCTCGGAGTGTCGACGCGGCGTAGCCCGCGTCCTCCGCCCCCAGCGGCAGCCTTGACGAACAACGGGAACCCGATCGCCTCGGCGGCGCTGATCAGATCGTTGGGTTCGGTCGTTCCCGGTGTGGTGCGCAGCACCGGAAGTCCCGCGACCCTAGCCACCTCGAGCGCGCGGACCTTGTTTCCGGCGAGTCGGAGCACACCCGCAGGCGGACCGATGAAGGTGATGTTGTTGGCGTGACACGCCTCGGCGAGCGCGGGGTTCTCCGAGAGGAATCCATATCCCGGGTAGATCGCGTCCGCCCCCGAGCGGAGCGCGACCTCGATCAGCGCGTCGATGTCGAGGTACGCGGTGACCGGACGCCCCCGCTCGCCAATCACATACGACTCGTCCGCCTTTTGTCGATGGAGCGAGTTGCGGTCCTCGTAGGCATAGACCGCGACGGATCGCAGACCGATCTCGTACGCGGCGCGAAATGCGCGGATCGCGATCTCACCACGATTAGCGACCAATACCTTCTTCACGGCTCTCCAAGCTTGATGAACGATAAGACGGCGCTACCTCATTGCGCCATGGCCGATGCGCGTCATCGAGAGAGCCTCTCTCAGTTACGCTCCGGCCACTTTGGCGTGCCGCCAACGATACGCGGTTTCGCCGCGTCCGCGCGCGCTCGGGAAGACCATGGCGAGGGGCGCTCTGGTCAATCGTCGCCCGACCGGCCCCTTCGCCCGGTGCCTCGTCGCCGAGATTGCGACGGTGCCACTAGATTGGCAGCCATGCTCCGCTATCTCACCGCAGGGGAGTCCCATGGGAAGTCACTCGTCGTCATCGTTGAGGGGCTGCCGGCTGGACTGAGGATCGAACAGTCCGAGATCACCGGCGAGCTCGGTCGTCGTCGTCTTGGCTATGGGCGCGGTCCGCGGATGCGCTTTGAACAGGACGAGATCGAGATGCTCGCGGGCGTCCGTCACGGGCGCACGCTCGGCTCACCGGTCGCGATCGAGATCGCCAACACCGAGTGGCCAAAGTGGGTCGAGGAGATGTCGCCGGCTCCGGGGCGGCCTGCGAAGATCCTCACCGCTCCGCGGCCCGGACACGCGGACCTCGCGGGAATGCAGAAATACGGATTCGGCGACGCGCGAGACGTCCTTGAGCGTGCCTCGGCGAGAGAGACCGCGGCGCGCGTTGTCGCGGGTTGCCTCGCGAAGGCGCTGCTGGCGGAGATCGGTGTTGCGGTGCTGAGCCACATCACCGCGATCGGATCGGCGGTGTCGACCTCGTCGGTTCGGCCGGGTGTCGATGACCTCGACAGGGTCGATGCGAGCGAGGTGCGCTGCATCGATGTAGCCGCAGCCGAACGGATGGTCGCGGCGATCAAAGCCGCGGCGAAGGTCGGGGACTCGCTCGGTGGCGTCGCCGAGGTGATCGCCTATGGTGTCCCGGTCGGCCTCGGAAGTCACGTGCACTGGGACCGCAAGATCGACGGGATGCTCGCTCAGGCGCTGATGAGCATCCAGGCGGTCAAGGGGGTGGAGATCGGCGACGGATTCACCATTGCGCATCAGCTCGGTTCCGAGGCGCACGACGCGATCTTCTACGACGAACACGATGACCGCTACATCCGCGAGACGACGCGTGCCGGCGGCGTGGAGGGCGGGATCACCACCGGTGGGCCGGTCATCGCGCACGTCGCGATGAAGCCGCTGGCGACACTGAACCGGCCGACGCTTCACACGGTGGATGTCGTGACCAAGGAGGACACGGTCTCGTTCAAGGAGCGCACCGACGTCACCGCCGTCCCCGCGATGGGCGTGGTCGCGGAGACAATGATGTCGCTCGTGCTCGCCAATGAGGCGCTGCGCAAGTTCGGCGGCGACTCGATCGCCGAGTTCACGCGCAACCACCGGGCCTTCGTGGAGACGTGCAATGCCACACCCTCGGCGGTGACGCCCTAGCAGCGTTCACCGACCGGGCGCGGTCTGCCTCAATTGGGGCAATTGGAGCGCCGGGAGGGGAGCGATTATGGTTGGGCCACCCAGTGCAAGCCTCACACCGCCGAGCTGTCGATGGAACTGCCTGAGGAACGACGGGCCCTTTCCAATTAATACCGATCTTTTGTATCCAGCACCGAGAAGAACCAATATCGTCAATAATTGCCCCATGAACTGGTGGCGAGACTGAAGAAGGGAACTTGCAATGAAGATCACGCTCAACCTCGACCTGTGTGCCGGGCACGGCCAGTGCGAAGACGCCGCGCCCGAGGTATTCACCGTGAATGACGAGGGTCTCGTCGTTCAGCTGATCGAGAACCCGGGCGAGGAGTACCGCGCGCAGGTAGAGGACGCCGCGCGTCGCTGCCCAGCAGACGTCATCACGGTCGAATAGTCACTCCGCCGGCGACGGCGATCTTTTTTCAGGAGAGCACCGAATGTCCATGGATCGCATCGTCGTCGCTGGCGCCTCCCTCGGAGGCCTGCGCACCGCGGAGGCACTCCGTCACGAGGGATTTGCCGGGGACCTGATCGTCATCGGCCAGGAGCACCACTTCCCGCCCTATGACCGTCCCCCGCTCTCGAAGGAGATCCTCAAGGGAGAGTGGGAGGCCGACCGCGGTCGGCTCAAGGTCATCGAGAACCTCAACGCCGAGATGGTCCTTGGCAGGC
>DAIDIA010000302.1 GCA_027459565.1 Acidimicrobiaceae bacterium
GTCATCCGCGAGCGCGGATACACCCGCAGCACCGAACCCTTCCGGCTCTCCGCGGGAGGGCTCAGCCATGATTATGTCGACATGCGCCGGGCAGTCTCGCGTGGCGAGGATCTCCTGCTCGCCGCGCAGGGCGTCATCGAGTCGCTTGCACTCGCGAAGATTGACTACTTCGCGATCGGGGGGATGACGATGGGGGCGGATCCGGTTGCCCACGCCGTCGCGCTCGTCGCAAAGACCAACTGGTTCTCCGTGCGCAAGGCCGAGAAGGAGCACGGATCGAAACGGCGGATCGAGGGGGCACAGATCGGCGAAGGGACTCCCGTCGTCGCCTTCGAGGACACGGTCTCAACCGGCCGTTCGGTGCTCGAGGCGATCGACGTCATCGAGCGCTCGGGGGCGCGCGTTGTCGCCGCGTGCACGCTCTTGGACCGAGGCGACGCTGCGACCACCGAATTCGAGAGACGCTCCATTCCGTATCTCGCGATCTACACCTATCGTGATCTTGGCATCGAACCGATCGCGTGACCCGAAGATGACACGATCAGATCTGTCTCGTGACGTCAACGATGAAGGTGCCGGGACGCTGATCAGCGAGATCGCGCCGGGGGTCCTTGAGATCGACACCCTCCTTGGGGGGTGGAAGAAGGCGACCGCCGGCTATCTCATCACGGGGGAGCGGCCGCTTCTCATCGAGACGGGTTCACAGTCTTCGGTTGCGACCCTGATGCGCGCGCTCGATCACCTCGGCATCGATCACGCGGACCTCGCCGGAGTCGCGGTCACCCACATCCACCTGGATCACGCGGGCGGAGTGGGAGACGTCGCCCGGGCCTTCCCGCAGGCAACGGTCTACGTACATGAACTCGGGGCACGTCACCTCATCGACCCGACGAGACTGATCGACAGCGCATCTCGTGTCTATGGCGATCTCCTCGACAGCCTGTACGGCCGACTTGACCCAACCGATCCCGAGCGCGTCGTGGTGCTCTACGACGATGACACCGTCGACGTCGGAAACCGCTCGGTGCGCGCGATCGATTCACCCGGGCATGCGAAACACCATCTGGCCTTTCTCGATGAGACGAGCGGCCTGTTGTTTGCCGGGGATGCCCTTGGGGTGCAGCTCCCCGACGGCGGGGTGCTCCGACCGGCGACGCCCCCGGCCGACTTTGACTTCGCGAAGGCGATCAATTCGATGCGCCGCTTCTCCGCACTGCGTCCTGCGGGAATTGCGCTCACCCATTACGGCCTTATCCCGGCTTCGCCCGATGAGCTACTGGAGGAGGCAGAGCTCCGTCTTCGCGAATGGGTCGGCGTTGCCGAAGATGCCTATCGACGGGGCGAGGACATCGCGGAGGCGCTCACCAACGAGTTCGCCAGCCAAAACGACGATGTCGACGAGGAGCAGCGCTCGCGGATCGAGACGCTGAACGGGATCCATTCCAATGCCGCCGGGCTGCGGCGATGGATCGAGACACGGGACAAGACGCCGGGCTGAAACTGGCGGATGAGGTGGGATTCGAACCCACGGAAGCCTTGCGACCTCAACGGTTTTCGAGACCGTCCGATTCGTCCACTCTCGCACTCATCCGTTCACGAGGTTAGTAGATGCGCGTTCAGGCGATTTCGTCTTCCGTACCGGTGCGGCGCCGCGCAAAGAAGGACCGGAGGAGTTCACCGCACGCGCCCCCGAGCACGCCGGGAGTAACGGCGACCTCATGGTTCAAGCGCGGATCACTGCACAGGTTGTAGAGCGTTCCGCAGGCTCCTGCCTTTGGATCGACCGCGCCGAAGACCACGCGATCGACCCGGGCACTGACGAGGGCACCTGCGCACATCGCGCACGGTTCGAGCGTGACGACGAGCGTGGAGCCACCGAGTCGCCAGCCACCGAGGTGGTGCGCGGCCATCTCCAGCGCGAGGATCTCCGCGTGTGCGACCGGGTTTCTCAGCCTCTCGCGTGCATTGTGCGAACGGGCGATGACGTCACCGCCAAAGAGCACCACCGCCCCGATCGGGACCTCGCCGTCCTCCATGGCCGCCTTCGCCTCTTCGAGCGCGAGGAGCATCAGCTGTTCATCGTCTGGCTGCACCTACCCGCCTCCTCCAAGAGATCGTCGCCGCCCGGATCGCGTTCCATACCCCGAAGACGGGCCCAAAGCCGGACTCTTTCGCACCGCTGTTGACTCTTTGCCACCCGATGGGGGCCGGAATCGGCAGATGGCGGATGAGGTGGGATTTGAACCCACGGAGGGTTTCCCCTCACACGATTTCCAATCGTGCCGATTCGGCCGCTCTCGCACTCATCCTTGGAGCAATAGACGCTACCCTGTAATGGCCATCACCCGCGTGTGCAGCGGCCGGGTTCTGCGCAACGCGATCCCGTGAACCGAGTCAGGGTCGGAAGGCAGCAGCTCTCAGCGGAACATTGTGTGTGCCGCAGGGGACCTGGCTGCTGCACACGCGGGTGATGGGGCCACCTTCGACGTTCTGGTGCTATCTCGCCAATCTCTCGTGACGCTCATCGCCATTAGGCTCGTGGCGTGGCTATGACTACTCCGACGTCCCCCGAGCCGGAATCTCCCTACCAGTCTCTCTACCGGCGATACCGTCCACAGAAGTTTCACGAGGTCAGAGGACAAGAGCACGTCGCGCTTGCGCTTCGCAACGCGGTCCGGGACGGTCGCGTTGCCCACGCGTATCTCTTCAGCGGTCCGCGGGGAACCGGCAAAACCTCCACAGCGAGAATCCTCGCCAAGGCGCTCGACTGCGAGTCGCCAGAGGATGGCGAGCCCTGTGGAATCTGCGCATCATGTCGCTCGATAACCGCAGGATCCTCGTTCGATGTGCACGAGCTCGATGCGGCCTCGAACAATGGCGTCGACGCGATGCGCGACCTGGTTGCGCGTTCGACGCTTGCGACCCCGGGGCGCTGGAAGGTCTACATCGTCGACGAGGTCCACATGCTTTCGACCCAGGCTTCGAACGCATTGCTCAAGACACTGGAGGAGCCTCCCGAGCACGTCGTCTTTGTGCTGGCAACGACAGATCCGCAGAAGGTGCTTCCCACGATCCGCAGCCGCACGCAGCACTTCGAGTTCCACCTCCTCAATGAGTCCACACTGGATTCTCTCCTTGCGGAGATCGCGCTCGACGCGGGTCTCGAGCTCCCCGAGGGAGCGCTCGAGACCGCAGTGCGCCGTGCTCGCGGCTCCGCGCGCGATGCGCTGAGCGTCCTCGATCAGGTTGCCGCCTCTGGCGTCATCGAGGACTCCACGGACGTCATCAACGAGATCATCGGCGCGATGGGAGAGAGCGATACCGGCGCACTCCTCGTCGCGATCAACCGCGCCGTGGATGCGGGCCACGATCCTCAGCAACTCGGCGTCGATGTCATCGAGCGCCTCAGGGCTGGCTTCCTCGCACAGTTTCACGCAAATACGGCGGTTCCCCTCTCCGAGGTCGAACGCGACCAGGTGCTCGCCCTCGGCACCGCCCGGTGTGTGCGGGCGATGGAGCTCGTCGGCGCCGCGATCGTTGCGATGCGCGACGCGCCCGAGCCGCGCATCACCCTCGAGGTCGCGATGATCCGGTGCTCCCATCCCGAGGCTGAGACTGCCCCGGAGGCACTCGTAGAACGGATCGAGCGGATAGAACGCCAACTCGCGGGCACCTCTCTTGCGCAACGTTCGATCGCACCGGCCCCGCCGACCGCAAGTCCAGCGCCACACCCGGAGTCCGGCGCATCGTCGACAGAGCCCGGGACCGGACCGGCGCCACGAACGACTCCCCAGGGAGCGGCTGTCACAACACCTCCTCCGCGCCCATCGCTCGGCGCGCTGCGACGCAACGGAGGCAGCGAGACGAAGCCGGCAGATCCGGTAGCTGGCACTCCCGCGGTGGCCGAGCCCGGAGACGGGCCCGCGCCGTCGCCCGATGCGTCAGGAGGGGCCGGCGAAGTGCCCGGATCGAAAGGCACAGCAGAGAGCCACCCGCGGCCGACGCCGACATTGGATGAGCTCGTTCGCGTCTGGGAGGACCAGATCCTCGCGGCACTTCGCCCCAAGGCGCGTGCGATCTACCAGGCGACGCGATTTGTCGCGGTTGAGGGCCAGACGGTTGTCGCCGGACTCCCCAACGAGGCGCACATCCGCCATGCGGATCCGCTCAGGGTAGATATCGAGAACACCCTCTCGACGCATTTCGGCACCGAGCTCAAGCTTCGCCTCGTGGTTGGCGCGCCCCACCCGCAGACTCCGATCGTCGAGAGGATGACGGAGTCGAGCTCGACTCCCCAAGGTCACGATGCGAGCCTCCGCGACAACCACCAAGACGCCAGCGAACACGATGACGACCTCGCAGACCTCGGTCGCCCGCTCGAGGCCGGTGAATCCGAGGGCACCCCGAGCACCAATATCGCCTGGGCCGAGGATCGATTGCGCGCGGCCTTCCCGGGCGCAGAGGAGATCTAATCCATGAGTCTCTCCCCAGACAACGAAGAGGCAGGGCTGCTCGATGCAATGGCCGCACTGCAGAATCAGCTCTCGCAAGCCGAGCAGCAGGCGAACGAACGGGCGGTGGTCGGCAGCGCGGCACAGGGCAAGGTGAAGATAGCTGCCTCCGGCGAGTTCTCGTTTGACAGGGTCACGATCGATCCCTCTGTTGTCGATCCCGATGACCTCTCGCTGCTCGAGGATCTTGTCCTTGCGGCACTTCGCGACGCGACCGCTCAGCTCAAGAGGATCCGGACAGAGGCGATGGGCGGCGCAGTTGCCCAAGCGCTCCAAGGTCTGTTCGGACCAAAAGATGGCGACCAAACGGACTAAAGGGGACGACGCTGGCACTCTTTGACGGACCCATTCAAGACCTCGTCGATGAACTTGGTCGACTTCCCGGCGTCGGGCCAAAATCGGCGGCGCGCATTGCGTTCCATCTCCTCAAGGTCGCAAAGGAAGATGCGCTTCGACTTGCGGGTGCAATCATCGAGGTCAAGGAACGCACGACACTCTGTGAGCGATGTTTCAACGTATCCATGGCACGCGAGTGCTCGATATGCAATGACAGCCACCGCGATACCTCAAAGATCTGCGTCGTGGAGGATCCGCGCGACATCGTCGCCGTCGAGCGAACGCATGAGTTCACCGGGCGATACCACGTTCTCGGCGGAGCACTCAATCCGATCGAGGGCATCGGCCCGGAACAGCTCCGGGTACGCGAGCTCCTCGCACGCATCGAAGACGAGGAGGTCGCCGAGGTGATCTTGTGCACCAATCCGAACCTCGAAGGTGACACGACCGCGATGTACCTCGCCCGCCTCCTCAAGCCCATGGGGCTCTCGGTGACGCGCATTGCGAGTGGACTGCCCGTCGGCGGGGACCTCGAGTATGCAGACGAGCTCACACTCGGGCGGGCACTCGAGGGGAGGCGGGAGGTCGGCACCTAGCTGTGCTTTCAACATCGGGCGCAGCGCGCCATTAGCCTTGCGTCAATGGCCGAGAACGGAACTTCCAACACAATGCCTTCGCGACTAAACGAACTCCTCGAACGGCGCAGCGAGGCAAGAAGCGCAGGAACAGACCGCGCCATCGCAGCCCAGTCGCAAAAGGGCAAACTGCTCGCACGCGAACGGATCGACTACCTGCTCGACGAGGGTTCGTTCCACGAGATCGACATGCTTGTGCGTCACCGCGCCCATGGCGTCGGCCTCGACGACAACCGTCCGTACACCGACGGAGTGGTAACGGGCCATGGCACCATCGACGGACGGAAGGTCTGCATCTACGCACAGGACTTCACCGTCTTTGGTGGCTCGCTCGGCGAGGCGCACGCGGCGAAGATCCAGAAGATCCAAGACATGGCGCTCAAGATGGGTGTCCCGATCATCGGACTGAGTGACGGAGGAGGTGCCCGCATCCAGGAGGGCGTCGCCGCCCTGAACGGGTTTGGCGGAATCTTCTATCGGAATGCCCGCGCATCGGGAGTCATCCCGCAGATATCGATCATCCTTGGCCCGTCCGCCGGAGGAGCGGTCTACTCTCCGGCGCTGACGGACTTCATCTTCATGGTCCAGGGCACGAGCCACATGTTCATCACCGGTCCCGACGTCGTCAAGACCGTCACCGGAGAGGAGGTCTCCTCCGAGCAGCTCGGCGGAGCGATGACCCATGCGACACGCTCGGGCGTCGCGGCATTCGTCGCGGCGGACGAGCGCTCGTGCCTTGACGACGTGCGCTTCCTCCTCTCGTTCTTGCCATCGAACAACCTCGAGGAGCCACCTGGCGTCTTGGGCAGCGATCCCGTGACACGTTCCACTCCGGAGTTGCGCAATCTCGTTCCAGCGCGTCCGAACCAGCCCTATGACGTGAAGGCGCTCATCAGCGCGGTTGTCGACGACGGCGAATACCTCGAGTACTTCCCGTTCTTCGCGGCGAACCTGACCTGTGGCTTCGCGCGCATCGGTGGACGCGTCGTCGGCATCGTCGCCAACCAGCCCCAGGTTCTCGCCGGTGTGCTCGACATCGACTCGTCGGAGAAGGGCGGGAGGTTCGTGCGAACCTGTGACGCATTCAACATTCCACTCGTCACCTTCGTCGACGTCCCCGGATTCATGCCCGGCACCGACCAGGAGTATGGCGGAATCATCCGGCACGGCGCGAAACTCCTCTACGCGTACTGCGAGGCGACCGTGCCGCGTATCCAGGTGATCACCCGCAAGGCATATGGCGGCGCGTATCTCGTCATGGATTCGAAGTCGATCGGTTCGGACCTGTGTTTCGCCTGGCCCTCCGCCGAACTCGCGGTGATGGGACCCGAGGGTGCGGTGGAGATCGTGCACCGTCGCGAACTCGCCAGTGCCGAGGATGCTCCCGCTCGCCGTGCCGAACTGGTCGCCGAATATACCGAGCGCTTCACCAATCCCTATGTCGCGGCAGAGCGCGGATACATCGATGATGTGATCGACCCCGCGGAGACGCGTCAGGTGCTCGCTGCGAGCCTCGACCTGCTCATCACCAAGCGCGAGGATCTCCCTCGACGCAAGCACGGGAACATGCCCCTGTGATCGAGGTCGCGCGAGACCCCGACGACCGCCTCGCTCCGGACGACTCGGTACTCGAGGTGATCAAAGGGGCGGTCGAAGCGCTCCTCTCGCGTCAGTCGACGCACGGTCCGGGCGTTCGTCTGACCTGGCGCGAGCGGCGAGCCAGCTGGAGATTCTCGGGTCGGGCATGGATCGGTCCCGCACATGAGAGCCGCGATCGTCCGCGGCGCTGAGCGCAGTCAGTCGATCGCGACGATCGGCCTTGAGGTCTCGATCTCGCGCGGCTCGTAGAAACGCCGCGGCAGAACGGTCGGCCAGACGCCCCCGAGAAGCGAGAGGCCGGCAGCGACCAAGAAGGCAAGTGCAATCGAATGTGTCAGCAACGCTCCGGCGATCGCCGCACCAATCGGGTAGCCCGCGAAATTGACATTCATCGACACCGCGAATGCCCGACCGAACCAGAGCGGATCCGTCGCACGCTGGCGGAGCGAGAACATCGCGACCACGAGCGGACCGTTGGCGACGCCACACAGTGCGATCTCGAGGCCCGCAAGCGCGGGTTCATGGGTGAACGCCAGCAGGGTGAATCCGAGGGCACTCACGGCGCAACCGAGCGAGAGTATTCCCTTCTCACGGCGTTCGGTGCCGATCCTGCCCATCACCATTCCCGCGACGAAGCCTGCGAGGCCCATCGCGCCGAAGAAGAGCCCGACGCTCTCGGATCCTCCGCGGAGTCGATGGAGAACAAGCACCGGAATCGCCACCGCGAGCGCTCCGGAGCCCATGTTGTAGATCGTCATGGTCCCCGCCAGCATGCGAAGAACCCGGTTGTGCAACACATATCGGATTCCTGCCGCCGCGTCGGCAAACACCCCAGCCTCGTGATGGGTCAGTCGATTGGGCACCACGACCCATGAGAGCGCAGATGCCGCCAGGAGCGAGAGTGCCGCGGGAACCATCAACGACCATCTCGCGCCGATGATCGACACCGAGATTCCGGCGATCCCGGGCCCGAGCACGCTCGAGATGACAAACGTCCCGCTGTCGAGCGCGTTCGACCGGTCCCAGAGCTCCCGCGGCACCAATATCGGAAAGAGCGACCTCCCACCCACCCGGCTGAGCGGCTGCGTCAACGAGCTCAGCGCGACGATGCCAAGGAGAGCCCCGGTCGAGAGCAGATGGACAACGGAGAGCGAGCTGATGAGCGCCATCGCGACGGCCGCCGTGAGGAAGTCGAGCTTCATCAGCGTGACCTTGGCACTGCGCTCGAGAAGCGCTCCCGCAATCGGACTGACGATGATGCCGGGGACCTGACCGACCAGCAAGACGACTCCCGAGAGCGCCGACGAGTGCCCGGTACCGAGCACGAAGAGCACGATCAGCACGGAGAACATCTGGGTTGCCATGCGCGCGAACAATGAACTCAGCACGAGTGGGGTGAAACCGTCGAGCCGAAAGAGCTCGCGGTATCCGGCTGGTTCACCGGACGCGGTCGTGCTGCGCAGTTGTTGGATACTCAAAGGTTAGGCGGAGCACGATCGATCGTTGCGGCGTCCACGGATACTGCACACGACAACGCGGTGGCGCGCCGGGTGCGGGCGACGCGTCCCTCAGACGCGCCTGCGACCGCGGATCGTGCTCGCGACCAGTACCAGCACGGCAAGCGCCGGAACGAGGGCAACCGCGAGCGCCCGATCACTGTGGACGAGAAAGGCACTGCCCACGACGACGATCATGCCGACAAAGAGCTCCGGCGTGTCACCGACGAGAAAGTCCCACCAGAACGCTCCGAACGCGCGGACCCACTTCGCAAGCACGCTCATTGGACCGTCTCGGGAACGAGTGGGGCAATCGGGGCGGGAAAACGACGCCGCATGAGCTCGATCGCGAGGAAGGTGACACACCCGAACAGGGCGATGAGGACGAGGATGAAGGCGTCCGACCACGGCCAGCGAATCTTCGCGCCCTCGCCCGCCCAGAAGATGCCGAAGCTGCTGAGCATGATACCGACAGTCATCTTCATCGCGTTCTCGGGTACCTCGGAGAGCTGGCGGGAGACGACGACACCGATGATGGTGACGATCAGAAGGGCAGCTCCGGCCGCGAGCGAGGCGAGCAGCATCTTGTGGTCGCTTGAACCAAGACTGAGGACGATCAGGACCACCTCGGTCCCTTCGAGGAACACTCCCTTGAACGCGACCGCGAAGCCGACGGAGTCCCGCGCAACGCGCTGACGACCGGTGTCGGGATCGGTGAGCGACGCGACGGTCTTTTGGTAGATGAGATCCTCATCATGAATCGCGATGTGGCCGCTCGAACGCAGGATCGCCTTTCGGAGCCAGTTCAGGCCAAGCACAAGCAGGATCGAGCCGACCGCGACGCGTAGCGCGGAGAGCGGAACCAGATGGATCAGCGGAACACCGACCGCACCGACGATCGCCGCGAGGACCGCGACGGCAACGCCGGCTCCTTCGAGCGCCGACCGCCAACCGCGCGCGGTCCCCGATGCCACAACGATCGTCAGCGCCTCGACCATCTCGACGGCAGACGCGCCGAATACGGCGAGAAAGAGGACAACTGCAGAAGTTGTCACGACACCATCACCTGAGTCGAACCATGTTCCACGTGCACATCCGTCTTCTATTCATCGATATACGGTACCAAAGACCCCCATTTTTCAACCCGATCCCCAATCGGGCCATCCAAGTGAACTCCTCGAGAGATCCAGCTCCGAGTCATCGGCGTCGTTGACGTCGATGACACCGAACTCCCCCTCACGTCGATCGTCACTTGGCTCGCCGAATGGCTGCACTCCCATTTCGCTTACCGAGAGCCCGACGCAACCACCCCGCGATCCTCGCGTGAGCGAGAAGTTGGACCTCTAGGGCCCCCGGTGGCTCGTTGGTCAGCAATGCCGGACTGATCATAAGCGTCACACTCCTCAAGGCACAGTAATCACGATGATTCTTCAAAGAGATCGCACACGGCGCCCATCCCCCCCGATGGCACCACGCGTGCTGATCCATCAGCAGCGAGGTCAAGGACGCGTACAGGCAGTTGCCCCAGGGTCCATGAAGCATGCGACGAACAGGCCCGCCGGATTGAGATAGATCTCTTCCGGCGGGCCGCGCAGGACGAGGCTGACAAGTCCCAGCACTCCGACGACATCCGCGAAAACGAAGGCACCCGCGTGGTCATGCGAGATGCGGATCGTCGCTGCACCAATCTTGCATGACGAACGACGCGATCGCGAGGCGCATTGGCGACCGAGGATGACCGTTTCGCGACGCTCATCTTCAAGGCAACGAACTTCATCCAAGAGGAACCGCCGCACCACCTCTGCTTCAACAGGGCGATATGAAGATTGGGTGTATCTGAAGCGCTCATGAACTCGAGTTCCATCGAGACATCTATCGATGACGCGGACCTCCGTTGACAAAATGAACGGGGTTACATGCGATGCTTTCGATTGCACGCAGCGAATACTTATGACGACTCGTGCGTTGGGTTCACTCGCGCGTTTATGGCGCGCGAATGCGAACACACCTAGCGGCAAATCCGCCCCCAATGGCATCTCGCAGACG
>DAIDIA010000303.1 GCA_027459565.1 Acidimicrobiaceae bacterium
CAGGAAAAGTTTAGACTGCGAGCGCCCTATTTCCTATCTTTGCAATATTCGCAACTTGCTTAAATATGGTTATAAGAAATGAACATTGATTCACATACGAGCTCGCGGCAAGGGCACCGAGGGACTTGAATGTGGTCTCGATCAACCTCTGGTCGTCTCTGATCTTGTGGGTCGTCGCGTAGATCTCGCCGCGAATCTGGCCGAGCACCGCCGCCGCGTTGACGTAGGCCCGTGTCGCCGTGTACTCGACCGCGGATTTCTGGTAGAGCATCGCAGAGAGCGAGGCGATCTTCTTCTTCAATGTGCTACTGAGCGAGCGCTCGGCAACAATCGTGTTCGTCGTCGATCCCTTCTTGCCCGGCGCGCTCGCGGACGCTCCGGTCGGCGCAGCGGCCAAGTACGCGCCCAACAACACCAGGAGGGGGATCGCCGTACGCGTGCGCACGCGCCAGCATTCCCGACGCTGTCTGCGACGAGAGGGCTCAAGGGGAGATTGACCACACAAGGTCATCGTGGAAGTTGCGCGATGACAAGACATGTAACCCAAAACCGTAGTAGGTCATCCGCAGCATTTCGACACCCCCGGAAAAGGCACCGAACGGCCTGAGAATCCGCAGAATTCCTGTTCGTCCCTTTGGGAATCGCACCGCAACGTTCGCGAGATAATGGCCACATGGGATCCCTTGACGATGGCATCACCGAAGAACTCTCGACCTGGCTCCTCGCTCAGCCGGTCTTCTTCGTCGCAACTGCTCCTCTCGGTTCCGAAGGACATGTGAACTGCTCCCCCAAGGGAAACCGCGGAGAATTCGCCGTCATCGATGAACACTGCGTCGCCTATCTCGATCAGACCGGCAGCGGGGTCGAGACGATCGCCCACCTTCGCGAAAACGGCCGCATCACCGTGATGTTCTGCGCCTTCTCCGGTGCGCCGCGGATCGTCCGGCTCTCCGGGAACGGAACTTTCGTGCTTCGCGGTGGTGGACAATTCGAAGAGCTCGCTCGTCACTTCCCCAATCCTGTCGGAATCGGCGCACGGGCGATCATCGTCGCGCGTCTTGACCGTGTCGCCGATTCGTGTGGCTTCGGGGTACCTCTCATGAGCTTCACCCGTCACCGCCTGGCACTCGACGCATGGGCGAACAAGAAGGGTGAGGAGGGCATCGCGCTCTACCAGGATCAGAACAACCGTCACAGTATCGACGATCTCGATGGAATCTGAGCGCCCACGCGCGGCTAGCGCCCGAGATCTTGCCGGTGACGGCGGCTGCACCCGATCCCGGAGATGAACGAATCGGTGTCGCAGTGAGTCCGAAGAGTTCGATGGGCCCGCGCGATGCCAATCTCGATTCAGGGCTTGAATCCGTGCGAATCGACCGCTACCTCTGGGCAATCCGAATCTGCAAGACCCGGACCTCCGCCACCGAACTTTGCCGCGCAGGCCACGTCAGGATTAGAACGGCATCGGTTCGACCCGCGCACCTCGTGCGACGCGGCGAGCTGGTCACCATTGATCTCGAAGGTCAAACGCGGATCATCGAACCCGTGGAACTCATCGTGAACCGGGTTGGAGCACCACGAGCGAGGGAGTGTTATCTCGATCGTTCACCGGCACAACAGACCAAGACCAGAGATGTTGCTCCGTTTTGGCGAGATGCCTCGACGGGCCGACCCACAAAGCGAGACCGGCGGATGCTTGATCGGTTACGCGACCGGCCTCGCTAGGAGATTCCTCTCCAATCGGACGAATCGAGTATCTGCTGCGCCAAGTCTGCCGCCCTGCGACACCGGCGAGGCGCAGTGACCGCCAGAGGCGCTCCGGATCGAGACTCGATGCGCGCGGATCAGTCGTTCGAATGCAAGATGGAGTTCAGACCACCCCAGCTGGGGTTCTGGGGACGCGCCTCGACCCGACCGGTTTCGCCGTGTCGATAGAACAAGAGGCCCGACGCCCCGCTGAGCTCCCTCGCTTTGACAACGCGCGTCGTCCCCTCCGAATGGACGGTGACAGGCGTCCCCGCAGTGAGGTACAGCCCGGCCTCGACGGTGCAGTAGTCACCGAGAGAGATGCCGATGCCGGCGTTCGCCCCAACCAGACAGTGCTCTCCTACCGTGATGACCTCTTTTCCGCCGCCGGAGAGTGTGCCCATGATCGAGGCGCCTCCTCCGATGTCGCTGTCTGCTCCAATGACGACACCCGCACTGATGCGGCCCTCGATCATGCATGGCCCGAGTGTTCCGGCATTGAAGTTGCAGAAGCCCTCCTGCATCACTGTTGTTCCTGCGGCAAGGTGCGCTCCAAGACGCACACGGCTTGCGTCCGCTATCCGCACCCCGCCAGGTACCACGTAATCGGTCATGCGCGGAAACTTGTCAACGCTGTGAACCGCAATGGTCTCTCCCGCGAGATTGTCGTATGCGAGAAAGATGTTCATCGCCTCGGGATCGATGGGACCGCGATTTGTCCACGCCACGTTATTCAAGAGGGCAAACAGACCGTCGAGATTAATCTTGCGCGGCTCAACGTGGCGAAGCGAGAGGAGGTGGAGGCGCAGGTAGGCATCAGAGGCAGTCTTCGGAGGCGACGTCGGGTCTTCGATGACAACGAGAACCGGAACGCGCAACCGGATCTCGCCAGCAATGAACTCTGGATCCTCCTTCACGAGCGATCCGAGCACACGGAGTGCATCGATATTGCCGTGCCCCTCTTCATTCATGAACGCGTGCAGACGTGCCTCGACGTGCTCGTAGAACTCTTCGCTGTCAATCTTTACGGTCTCGGACATCGTTGCGATCGCGTCGTAGAGCACCGCCCATGTACCGAAGTTCTCCCCGACGTTGATCGCCACAAACCGGGTATCGAGAACCTTTGGCTCGTCTCCTGCCTCTCGTTGCCAACACGTAGCAATCCCAAGCGCGAAGGCGAAGGGGCGCGAATACCCCGGGCGTCTCTCTACCTCGGCGACAAACTGCTGGAACTCTTCCTTTGTCTTCAAAACGAGATGAGAGGCCATTCCCCCACTCTACTCGGGCCCCTCGCGGGCTCATATGTGCGGAGTTCGGGCGCCGACGTTCTGCATTTCTTCCTACATCGACCGCCTTGACCTGCCAGTCGCAACGACGAGCGATTGCCGCGAACTCCGATGACCCCCAAGCGCTTCCGATACGGTGCTGTCATGTGCTTCTCGCCTCAGGCAGACCTTGTGGGCGGGGTCGTCATCGGCGCGATAGGGATCGACGCGCTTCGCCACGTCGAAAAGCGGGCCAGTCACCTTGCGATCGCAGCGCTCCCTCTGGTTCTTGCCTTTCACCAACTGGACGAGGCGTTCGTCTGGTTGGGCCTCGAGGGTCATGTTCCGCGATCCGTCGAGCACGTCACGCTATGGATCTACCTTCTCATCGCTTTCGTGCTGCTGCCGATCTACGTTCCACTCGCGGTGATGGGTTATGAGCCGACCGCGCAACGAAAATGGGCGATGACACCCTTTGTCGCAATCGGAGCCTTCGTATCGGTGACACTCCTGCTCGCGATGCTGCGCGGGCCATTCGGCGTCACGATGCATCCACTTCACCTCTCCTACCACCTGCGCCTTGGGCACACGATCACCATCGTCGGCCTGTACGTCGTCGCGGTCTGCGGCGCACTCCTCTTCTCCGGAATCCGTCCCATGGTTGTCTTTGGTCTGATCAACCTCGTCGCCGTCATCGTCATCGTGTATCTCACCGCCGATGGATTTGCCTCGGTGTGGTGCGCCTGGGCAGCGATCTCGAGTGGCGCCATCGCCCTGCGCCTCCGCCTGCAGCGGCGACGGCAACTCGATCAGTCCGGTGTGAACGGCCAGCGATATCTTTCGCATCTCGGCTAGCTATCACGGCCCCAACCCGCGTTGTTCACCTCGAAAATTGATGGTGACCGGCGGGCCCCGTCTCGAGCGACATTCCTCGCCGGCACCATCTTGGCCGGTTTACAATCTGCGGTGACACACCGGACCACACGCGAGAGCGACGGTCTGTTTCAAGACGGGGGATCCATGGTTGATATCGCAGGGGCGACACACGCGACAGCGCACATCGACAGCGCGCCGCGCCCAAAGATCCAGATAGTTCCGGTACGGGGACTGCCCATTGTCGCAGTCGCGCTGATCGGACTCATTGTTGCGATTGCAAGCAACTCATACTGGGCGCTTGATTTCTTTCACGTGGTGAGTGGCGGCCTGTGGACGGGAATCGACCTGTTCCTTGGATTCATCATCGGACCGATACTGGGCCGGCTCTCGATACCCGCGCGGGCAGAGTTCTCTGCGCGGTTCATGCCGAAGATGGTGATCATCATGCCGACGCTGGTCATCATGACCCTCGCGGCGGGCTGGCAGGTTGCACGACACCAGCACACAATCCTCAGTTCATACTCGCATCACGGTTGGATTGTCGCCTCGATGATCGTCGTCGGGGTTATGGCAGTCATCGCGATTGGGCTTTTAGAGCCGGCCAACCTTGCGGTGCTTTTTGAGATGAATAAGCCCCACCCGAATGGCCAACTCATCGAAAAACTCATGAAGAGGTTCATCTACACCGCAGGCATCACGGGGGCGATGCAGGTTGCGACTCTGGTCATCATGACAAGAATTGCGAGCGTCTGATGGCACAGATCCCTACGCCCTCAGTCAGTCTCGCCGACCGGAAACTGCCTCCAATCGCCGAAATGATCGTCGTCTCGATGGCATTGGTCATCTCCAGTGGCATCTACCTTGCCTCCCATCTTCCCCAGCGCGCCTCCCTCGTTCCGGTCACCGTGTTACTGGTGGTCGCGGGGTTCTCCACGCTGAGCGCGGTCCTCGCGGTGAGCCGATTGCGAGACTTCAACTGGAGGGTCTTCTTCCTGGTCTTGAGATGGGCGATGGTCGCCTATGTCATCATCGGCGGAATTCTCGAGTTCGTCTTCATCTTCGACCACACTCGCGGATCCATGTTGCTGGTGTTCACGCTCTCTCTGGCGATCTTTGCACTCGATATCCCGCTGCTGCTCTCCTTCTCCGTCGCGCGCTATCAGGAGCTCGAAACGCCATAGCAAAGCGCACCGCGCGCGACAACAGACCTGCGGGGAAGATCGCACCCTTCGTCGCGCACTCGGTTTGGATTGTCAGCGATGAAGACAACGCTCCCGATTTGCGCGCAGCGCGCACGGAGCCGCATTACACACCCATAACAGCGCCTATCAGATTCATAACAATGCAGGTGCGATATTTGGCTCGCGCCCATGTGGGCGTCGCAGTTCAAGAAAGGGGGGAGATGCAATGAGTCTCAGGATCCTTAGAGTTGGCATTGCCTCTGCAATCTTCGGGGGAACTCTTGCCGTTCTCGCGCCGGCTGCCACTGCCACCGTCGCGCGCCCGCACGATTTCGCGTCGGATCAGCGCGCGTTGGAGTCCCAGCTGGCGATACGGGCGAGCCAGCTCAACCGGCTCAATACCGACATATCCAGCGCGAAGTCACTCACCGCGGCCCACGCGGCGGCGCTCAACGCCGACGTCGCTGCCGCCCTCGCCAACATCAACGCGCTTATCGCCAAGGTTCCCACCGACACCACCAACACCGAGCTCCGCGCCGATGCCACCGAGATGGTCAGGAAGAATCGCGTCTTCGCGGTTTTGACTCCTCAGGTCTTTCTCACCATCGAATCGGACAGCGTCGCGAGTGGTGTGGCCTCACTGCAAGGCGAAGAGTCCAACCTGCTCGCCGCGGTCAACGGTCTTGTGGGCCAGCACGGCTACAAGAACGCGTTCAACCGATACACCCAGTTCGTCACGCTCGTGAACCGGGCGAGCCTCGATGCGACCGATATCGCGACGAGGGTGCTCGCCCAGACTCCGGCGAATTTTCCCGGTGACACGGGATTGTTCGTCCACGCGAACCGGGCCCTGCTCGGGGCGAACATCGAACTTGCCCGCGCAAACTACGACGCGAGCATCATCGGACTCGCCGCTGGCGGCTATACCGGCGGATGACGACTCCCCGGTCGTCGAAGATGGCCACGTGTCATCGCGACAACTGCCCGGTTCGGAGGTCCAGCGTTCATAGGTGAAGGATCAGCCGTTCCGGGCAGCCGCCCGGAATCCGCAGCAGGCGATCATGAGATATTGATGAAGAATTCCGATCGCGGCAACAACAAAATATCGAATCGAACTACCGTCATTACCGTGCATTCGCGTCTCCACCCATTCGCTCTCATCATCGCTACGATTCTGCTCCTCGGCGGCCTCTCGATCGTCTCGACCCTCGCCTCGACAGAGCCGGCGGGGGCGGCGGTGCTCTGCACGACGCAGAGCGCCGCTACGCCGAGTTCCGTCGGAGGGCCCGCGTACTACCTCTTTGAATCAAACGGCACAGTCGTTTCGTGCGGCGGGGCGCCGCTGCACGGCTCGAGGCCAAAGGAGCGTCTCTCGAATCCGATTGTGACTGGTGCATCAACCCCAGCGGGGGCCGGATACTGGATGGTGAGCGCTCACGGCGACGTCTTCGCCTATGGAAACGCGACGGATCTGGGATCGCCCGCACACCTCCATCTGCGTTCGCCGATCGTCGGATTCGCCCCAACTCCGGATGGCAACGGCTACTGGGTCGTCAGTGCGAGCGGCAACCTCTTCCACTTCGGCGACGCCGGCTTCTTCGGGTCCACCGTCCATGATCAAAGAGATGGCGACATCGTCGCCATTCTTGCGACGCCAGACGGAAATGGATACTGGATCGTCTCGCCCCTGGGAATCGTCCACAACTTCGGAGATGCCCCACCGGTGGGTTCACTCCGGTACAAGCGGCCACAGGTTGTCGCCGCCAGCGCCAATCCCGACGGCCGCGGACTTGTGATCCTCACCAAAGATGGTGGAGTGCACAACCTCGGAACGAGCGGATACTTCGGGTCCCTGGTTCATCGTCGCCAGCCGCGACCCCTCACCTCCATCGCCTCCACTCCGGATGGGAACGGCTACCTCCTCGCGAACGGAGCTGGCTACGTCGTCACCTTCGGCGACGCGGTCTTCGAGGGATCGCTCGCAACGTCGCCTCCAAGACGGCCGACACGGATCGTCGCTCTCGACGAGATCACGCTCCCGACCCCCGCGACCCTGACGAGCACGCTCGTCGCTCCGAGCTCGCTTTTGCCGAGGGGTGCGTTCGGATACGACGTATCGAACTTCCAGTGCTCGTCGCCCGGCTCCAACGTAGCCTCATCGAGCCTGCCGAGCGTCTCGACATTCTCCGTCATCGAGGCAGCGGGTTGGCTCGACAGCTCGCAGAACACCTGTCTTGCCTCTGAGACAGCCTGGGCAAATGCCGCGGCCGGTACGGCAGGAGCGCACTACAGCCTGTACCTGTTCACCAACTCGCCCGATCAATCCGCAGCAGCGAACGCGCTCGATGCGACTGGTCCCGCAGGCAGTTGCGCCTCGCTCACGCCAACCTCGGCTCCGGTCTCCCAAGCTGCCTGCGTGGCGTACAACTACGGCTTCGAGGGGGCACTGGCTGCCTACAACGGCGCCTTGGCCGTTGGGGTCTCCGCATCGCTTTGGTGGCTCGACGTCGAGGGTCCAAACCTCTCGGGCAACCAGTATTCAAATTTTGCAGCCGGAAAATACTGGTCGAACTCCCAGGCGTTGAACGACGACACCATTCAGGGCGCCATCGACGCATTGCGCAGCGAGGGAATCACGGTCGGCATCTACTCCTCGAGCGTGCAGTATCCGAAGATCGCAGGTCCGTACGTCCCGACGGGCAACCAGATCCCGCTGTGGATCGCGGGCGCGCCATGGACTAATCCCCCGTATTCCGAGAGCGGGCTCCCAGCTCCCGGAGTCCTCGCGGGGTGGTGCGCGGGAACGTCGGGATACGGTGCCAACTATCCGAGCGATCTCTTTGCGAATGGCGTTCCGTGGATGCTCCAGGAGACCCCCGGCACCGAACCCTCCCCCTATGGAATCGACCCGAACTACTCCTGCTGACTCCTCCTTTCGTCGCAAGATGCGCGCGCAGGGTTTGAACGCGACCGCTTCGCATGCCAGACGCTGGAATTGACAATCGTGCCGATTGCGACGATGGCACCGAACGTGTCGCGGGAATGCCCGGAGGTCGGACCGGTCACCCGCGTGGGGCGGACCGGGGCTCCTCATCGATGCGATTCGCGCGCGATTTTGGCCACATGTAATACACCGCACGCGCGGTGACTGTGAGCAACAACAGCAAGATCGCGGCCTCGAGAACAAGATCCACGCCCGTCGAATCCGGCGGGTAACCGCCGACAAGCAGCGACCGGATTCCCCAGACACCCAATACGAGGCCGCCGACCGTCGGAATGATCTGCGTAAATGGCCGGATGAACACGCCATAGGCCGTTGCAAGAACGATGAGCAGGGTCAAAAGCACCGTGAGGATCCTCAGGTACGCCGGGCGATAGAAATCAATGCTCGCGACACTGTCATAACTCGCACCGACGACGTCGTATTGCGAAGGTCTCAGGAATCTTGGCGGATCGAAAGAGACACGCGGAATGAGATTGTCGATGCTGTAGGAAAACGCGTTGTTCGCGGCTGCGGGTGAGAATGGGGTCTCCTCCCCATTCGCGCCGATCTTCGAGAATGCAACGCCGAGCAAGAGACGGTAGTGGTCGAACGGATAATCAATCAGGTCGCCAGACATCGGGAGCATGACCTGCTGTTCCACCTCACTCGAATCGGAGGGAAGATCGACAACGACAGAGGGAGGGGCGCCGAACGCACCGCTCGGGTTGGCATGAACCGAGTAGAGATGGATACGCTCGACGTTGGCACAACGAGCAGGACAGTTGTGAAATCCGGAGATACGCAGAGTTACCGTCTGGGTTGCCTCGTTGATCGCAACGGCCGCAACGTTGAGCTTGGTCCACTCGCCGGCCAGTGAGGTTGGCGTCGTGAGGTGATACGCGCGGTCACCGGTGGGATGTCGAAGGGCCGCGACCAGACTCGAGATCGCAAACGGCATCAGAACGATGGAAAAGACGATTGCGGTCGTAGCGACAATCGACGCTGCGCGATACGCGTCGCGAGTCGGAAGAATCCGCCTCCTTAGCGGCGCGCGAGATCCATCCATACCCTTCGTCGGGACGCCCTGACGGTCGTCATCGGTCACGAGGGAGATTCTTCCAGTTCGTGAAACCATTCGTTGTCATTGTGCGAAGTGGCTGCATGCGACGACAATGGATTCTGGCGAAGGATCGTTGGACGCGCACAGCGGTCAGTGTCACGTCGCATGGGCGATGTTCTCGGTGACCGAGAGCGGAAGGCGCCGCGGATGGAACGCCGGATCCGGATCGGGCAGATCTGGATCGGGCGCGTCTGGACAGGGCGCGGTCCAGATTCGGCCGGGCGCGACTCACAGTTCGGGTAAAGATGCCGGGTCGAACTCTCGGACGGCGGTGATGCGTCCCCCAAGGGAGCCGGGTCGAGCGTGGTGACTGGGTGCGTAAACCACACCGAGGTCTGGATCTCAGGAGGAGGGTGGAGCGTGCTTCGTTCCCCTTGCTCGAGAAACGACAGGGACGTCCTCCGAGGCGGTCCTCGATGCCGAGATTCAGCCCGGATACGACTGTTGCTGACAATCGTCGCGAAAATATGAACCTACTAGCGAATTGATCGCCGACCAGAGGAGCTCTGGTACCGGTTGCTTGACCCATTCACGAGATCGTGCCCCGACCATTGCCCTTCGTCTGGACAAATGGTCGCGGATTCAAGATTCTGACGGTCTGGATACTCTGTCGACGAACCTTTTCCACGATCAATGTCGCATCGCCGATTGCAATCGTGTCACCGGCCTTCGGGATGTCTCCGAGAACTCCGTAGACGTACCCGCCAATGGAGTCTGCATCGACGGACTCGAGCTGAAGATGAAGCAGCTCCTGCACATCATCGATCGGGAATCGCGCGTTGAGAACCACCTCTGAATCCGATACGAACTGGATATCTTCGATTTCGGCGACATCATATTCATCGCGAATGGGTCCAACGATCTCTTCGATCAAATCCTCCATCGTGACAACTCCGGCAGTTCCTCCGTGTTCGTCGACGACGATTGCGATGTGCACGCGCCGCTCACGCATCTCGCTGAGCAGTTCACCGACGTGTTTGAGCTCGGGGGTGAAGTACGCCTCTCGCACCAGTTCCCTGAGAGAGGCCCCGTCCCCTCCGTGCGCTCCCGGTCGAAGCAGATCCTTCGCATAGATGACACCGATGATCTGGTCAATCCTGTCCTCGAAGATGGGGATGCGCGAATGCCCGAATCGGATCACCGTTTCGATGACCTCGTCCAGACTCTTCGTCACCTCGATCGCGATCACATCGACACGGGGCACCATGACCTCACGTACCGGCTTGTCGGTCATCTCGAGAACCCCGTGGATCATCTCGCGTTCCTCCTGATCGACCACTCCCTCTTGCTCGCCAACCTCGACGAGCAGCTTGAGTTCCTCCTCGGTGACGAATGGACCGGGCAACCTTCGGCCAGTCACGCGCAAGAGCAGGATGCTCACGACCATGAGAACCGTCACTATCGGTCTCAGCACTCGCGTGAGCAACATCACCGGTCGGGCCATGAAGAGCGCCACTCGCTGGTTGTAGCGCAGGGAGATCGATTTTGGCGCGATCTCGCAAAACACGAGCACGATCACCGACAGCAGCACCGTCATTGTCCACGTGGGGACCGAATGCACGTGTCGGGCGCCTATGAGGGTCGCAGCGGTGGAGGCGACGATCACCGCGACCGTGTTCAGACTGAGGATTGTAGAGAGATAGCCGTTGGGATCGTCATGGAGCCGTACGACGATCATCGCTGCGCGATTCCCCTCCTCGGCGAGGCTCCGCATCCGAATCCGGCTTACCGAGGTCAGCGCGGTCTCGGCCGCCGCGGCAAAGCCGGCGACGACCAATCCGAGCAGCACCAGCAGGACCAGACCGGTCATCGTCCCATCGCCCAGCGCGCGTTGACGAGGTGACCAGATCTCCGGGTCAATGGTGTGGCTGCCTTGGAATCGCGGGGGTCAGGAGGCGCTGACGCAAGGCGAGGACCATGCATGGACCGCGCCATCACCGACGGCGCAGGCGCGGGAACTGACTGTACTCACGTCCCCGCAGTCGCGTGCTTGACATCGGCATCTTCTCACAACGTTACCTTGGGATTGCGCCGGGTCGCCGGACTGACAGAAGATGACCGTTCACCCCGGCGACGACATGCTCGTCTCGCAGCCATCGATCCTGACTCTTCAACGGTCTCTCGCGAGTGGACGCGCGACGCGTCATCGCATCGGCCGTTGTTCAAGGATCGCCCACCGTCATCGAGACGCCGCGAAAATCGGCGGGAGGAGGCGAGACGATTCCTACCGGTTCTCCACCTGCAGGGATCGGTGGCTCGCGACCATCAGGGCCCTCGCCTCTTCCATTCCCTGGGAATCGAAAGTCCGATCCCGAAAGATCGGAAGGCTCCGGCTACCAGATTCTGATTGGGAGCAAACATTGGGTGCGCGATCCTCCGGTTCCTCCACAGACACCGGTGCGGGTGAGGAGGGCGCGAGCGGGGTGGATTGGGCAACAGCACGAGCACGCAATGACATCATCGGTGACATCTCCTGCGCATCAGTGGCACTCCTTGACGTCTTCGATCCCAACAACGGCGCGCCAGCCGACTGGCTATTGCGACTTGCGAGCTGATCGGCTCCGAGAGACAATGCGGCGCCTGAATCCATTCGCACCGACTCGACAAGCGAAGGCGGGAGGGCCGGGAGTCCATCACTTTGGACTCGAGACGGGATCACCCTCGGGAGCTCGGACACGGGCCAGTCTCGCTTCGCGTCGAACCCTTCGCCGCAGTGCCAGTCGCAGCTGCGTTGTACGACTCACGCCTATCCCCAGCACGACGAACGCTCCGACGAGCGCGGCAACGAGCACGACGACATCCATCGGTATATATCCACTTGCGGAAAAGAAATTGATATGCACGGAATGGGTGTTCTCAACGATGAAATCTACGAGGGCCGCTCCGAGCACCACCGCGAACGCCACCGCTGCCCACGCGGCACTGATACGGGTGTGACGGACGTCTCCATGTACTCTAGGTGCGACGTTGGGCCGCCCGAGCCCCTCATGTTCGACAGGATTCTCGCGGACCGACTTATCGGTTTCGGCCGACGGCCGATCTGGAAACCCTTCACCTTCGGCCACAACGTCAACGTCTTGAGGTGCCTCAGGCACCGAGGTGTCAGATTGATGTCTCACGATGCTCCTTTCGGTCCGCTTGAAGGAGGCACCGGCAGGCGAGGCGTCTCACGTGTCGCTCATTAGGTGGTCACTGGGTCGACGAGAAGGTCAAGCACCTCGCCGATGGTCAGCTCGCGCCCGGTTACCTCGCCAAGCGGCTGCTGAAACTGAATCTCGTACCGATTCCGGCGCCCCTCACGGTCTTTCGATACATACCCTGCGTTCGTCAGATCGGTGACGATTCCAAATGCCGTTCGCTCAGTGACTCCCAGACTCTCTGCGATATCGCGCAGTCGCATCCCGGGATCATGGGCGATGCACACGAGGGCTCGGCCGTGATTCGTGAGAAAACTCCAAGTCGCCATGCATGTATGTATACCATATTTTCCGGTTATTCAGTACTATAATAAATTTTCATGATTTCTATTGCTAGTTTTGTGATGCTGCAGTACAGTGAGGTTGCAGTGTGGTGAGCAGGCAGTTCGAGATCAGTGTTCTCTGGTCTCGCCTGACGAGCAGTCAGGAGATCGGGCCAAGGTGAAAAAGATGGCCTTCACAGTTATCGGTTTGCCAACAGCGCCAGAGCAGGACCGCCGTGACGGCACTGTTGGAGCCGCAGAGACCTTCCCCGCCGATGCCGAGACTTACGAATTCACCTCGACAGCGGTGCAGGGACCGGTCATGGCCCGGCGTACGAGTCTCCACGACAGCGACCGCACCACCAGCATTCGCCCAATTCGGATCCAAGGTCTCCCGAGAACGACACAAGTGCGCCGACACAACTCGGCAATGAGCTTCAATCGAAAGCAGGACTGCAAATGAGCGTTTCCAGACATCTACGAAGTTCGAGGAGAGCGCGTTTTGGCGTCGCTACCTCGGCGACAGGGCTCATCGCGCTGACGTTGAGCCTGACGGTAATCTCCACGGCTGCACATGCAGCAACGGATCCTGGTCTTGGCCTCGCGAGCACCTTCGGTGTGCTCTCGAGCACGTACTCCAATACCGCAATCGGGACAACGATCACCGGTGATCTCGGCTACACCACAGGACCAGCGGTTGCGCCCACGGTGAGTGGATCAACGCACGTAGCCGATTCAACGTACAACCAGGCAGGGACCGACCAGGGATCTGCGCTGGCGAGTCTCAACGGCCAGGCGTGTACATTCACCTTTCCGGCGGGCGCGGTCGATCTCGCCACGGACACCTCGCACGGAACCATCGGCGTCTACAGCCCGGGGGTCTATTGCACCACAGCGAGCAGCGCCGCATCCATTGGCACCGCGGGCATCACGTTGACCGGCAACGGAACGTTTATCTTTCGCATTGAAGGGGCGTTGACATCCGTCGCCAATTCCGCAGTCCGCCTTGCAAGTGGTGCATCATCATGTGACGTCTGGTGGACTCCCACTGCAGCCACCACGCTCGGTTCACCATCGACATTCCTCGGAACCGATATCGATGCCTCTGGCATCACCGTCGGCAGCACGGTCAACTGGACCGGCAGGGCCCTGGCATTCGGCGGCACGGTCTCGTCAACGACGGACACCTTCACCGTTCCGACCTGTAGCAGCCCAACGACCACAACGGTTGCGGCCACGACCACAACGGTTGCTCCAACGACAACGACGGTCGCGCCGGCGACCACAACAACAACGGTCAAGCCGAGGAGCTCGACGACGACCACAACCACGCCTCCCACAACCACGCCTCCCACAACCAAGCCGAAGACACCTACCGCACCGACAAGTCCCATCGTGCCCGGACAGGTTCCCGTAACCGGCTGACATCGACAGGTCTCAACCTCGCCGCCGAGGATCCCCCCGATGCGACACCGCGGTGGCGGGGTGCGAACCCTAAGGAGGACCGCCGTCCCTCCCGCGTCGCAGAGTGGTCGCCAATCGCTCGACCTCTCGAGGGAGGAAGCGCCTCGGACGACCCGGCACACCAAAGAGATGGAAACACCCAGATTGAGAGAGCGATGAATTCACTGCGGAATGAGAGCTCTCGTCGGAGCGCGTCGTTTTGACGAATCGATCACACCGCGCGAAGGGGAGATCAAAGCGGACAATCGCGCTGGTCAGCATTTCAACGATCATCCTCGCGGGAATCGCTGTGTACGTCGGATTCGGCCTGAGTTCTGCGCCAAACCCCGGAAGATCCGCGTTGCCCAAGGCAGCCCCGGGTCCGAGCGCGATGTTGCACACGACGCTCATTGCAGCTCTTGAGAGGACGACGACGTCGTATCGCTCGCCCGATGGCCCAGTGTCGAATCCGATCGCGGCCACGTGGCACGGATCTCCGCTCGACCTCCCGGTTGTCTCGTCACGCGATGGCTTTCTCGAGGTGCGCCTTCCGTCAAGGCCAAACGGTTCGACGACGTGGATACGCGGCAATACCGTCCGTCTCCTCGAGACCCCGTACAAGATCGTGATCGACCTTTCAACACGTCACCTGCTCCTCTATCGCTACGGAAGGCTCGTGCTCGACGTCCCCGCGGGAGTGGGAACGGTCGCAGACCCGACACCAACGGGACATTTCTTCGTCGCCTTCTTCGCGAAGGCGCCCTCTGCCGCGTGGGGACCTTTTGTCATCGTCACCTCAGCGCACTCGAACGCGATCAGCGACTGGGAGGAGTCGGGCGATGCAATCGTGGCGATCCACGGTCCGCTCGGAGCAGATCAGGCCATTGGCACCACCGGGGCACAGGTCTCCCATGGCTGCGTGCGCCTTCACGATGCTGCCCTCGAACTCCTCCGCGTCGTACCGGACGGTTCGCCGGTCGAGATAATCTCCTGAACGAGAGACCTGAACGCTCCGCGCATCGCGTCGGGCGCGGTTGCTATAGCTTGAGGAGCCGTTCGGCGTTGAGGTGGGCGATCTTCTCTCGATCGCTCGGACTGACCGGCGCGTTGCGCAAGAAGGCAGTCGCCTCCATGCTGTCCGCGAACGGATGATCGACGGAGAAGAGGACCCGATCTGCACCAAACACCATCAGCGCGCAGAGAAGCGGCGGGTCCGTGAAGTACGCGGCGGTCGTGATATGGACCTGCGCGACGATGGTCTCACCCACAGATCGTTCGAAACCGGTCAATCGGCTCAGCCGCTCGTCGGCGCGCGCGAGTGAGAATGGAAGATTCTCGCCCATGTGCCCAACGATCACGTTAAGGCGCGGGTAGCGGTCGAAGATTCCATTGACTGCGAGGCGAAGGATGTGAAGGCCACACTCCGCGTGCCAACCCCATCCGGCGGTTGCCAGCATCTGCGCCACCGCCGGTTCCAGACCTGAGAAGTAGGCATCTCGAACCGCCGCTGGCGGCTCCGCAGGGTGGAGGTAGATCGGAACATCCAGATCCTGCGCCGCCTCGAGAACCGGTGAGACCGAAACGTCGTCGAGAAAGGTGCCGTTTGTCTGTCCAAAGACCATGGCTCCGACAAAGCCGAGTTCCCGGACCGCCCGTTGCAGCTCGAGCGCTGCTGAAGGGGGATCCGACATAGGCAGCGTCGCGAAAGCGCGCAGCCGATGCGGGTATTCGCGAACTGCGGCCGCCATCCGGTCGTTCGCCTCGCGAGCGAGGGCAGTCGACTCCGCGGGTGCCAGCTCCTGGAGTTCGTGTGCGACAAGGGAGAGGACCTGAAGATCAATCCCCGCCGCGTCCATCAGCGCGATCCTCCCCTCTCCCATGTCGTCAAGTGCGCCTGCGAGAGCGGGGGGCAACCCCTCCTTCCCGGCCGCTCTGGCGATATCTCGCGGCAGTACGTGTTCTTCAAGGGCGATCGTGCGCAACTTGTCCTCCACCGAAATGATCGAGATCAAGTTCTACCCTAAACCGGCAAACCCATCGAGTTCTCAACTCTGCGGTGAGGGTCCTCGAAAACGTCGGGGATCGCCCAGCTGGCTCCGACGACCCGGCCATAATCCCGAGCACCAGGGGCCAAATTACGCGTTCGATGAGTATGCGGTCTCGCCGTGATGACTGAGGTCGAGACCGCGGAATTCGTCCTCAGGGGTGACCCGCAGACCGACAAACCGGTCAACAATTTTGGCGATCGCATAGGAGACCCCGAAGGAGTACGCAATTGTCACGGCGACAGCGAGAAGTTCGATACCAAAGAGCCGACCTCCGCCGAAAAAGAGGCCATCGTGGGCCGAGGCGTTGACAGAGTGCTCCGCGAAACACCCGAGCAGCAACATTCCAACGACTCCGCCAATGCCATGGATTGCAAGAACGTCGAGTGAATCGTCATATCCAAACCGGAACTTCCAGCGCACGGCCATCGCACAGACCACGCCGGCGGCAACGCCGATCAGCAATGCGGGCATCGGCCCGACAAATCCGGCGCACGGTGTAATTGCGACCATTCCGGCAACCGCTCCAGAGACCGCTCCCAGTGCGGTCGCAACCCGATCCTTGGCACCTTCGAAGATCATCCAGCCGAGCAGGCCGGCCGCCGCGGCGAGCTGAGTGTTGATGAATGCATGCACGGCAATCTCATTTGCGCCGAGTGCAGAACCCGCGTTGAATCCAAACCATCCGAACCACAAGATTCCGGCGCCGATGATGCTCATGGGAATCGAATGCGGCGGCATTGACTCTTTGGGCCAACCACTGCGCCGACCAAGCACAAGGACAAGTGCAAGAGCCGAGAATCCCGAATTGATCTCAACGACCGTTCCGCCAGCGAAATCAATTACGCCAAGGTGGGCTAGCCAACCGTTTGGGCTGAACACCCAGTGCGCGATCGGCGAATAGACGAGGAGCACCCAGAGCACGATGAATACCGCAAAACCCTGAAACCGCATCCGCTCGGCGACCCCACCGACAATCAACGCTGCGGTGATGATGACAAACATCAACTGGAAGATCATCACCGATCCCGAGGAGACCGCAAGATGAGAGAACCCCGGCAAACCGCGGGCCATTCCCCCGAGCCCCACGAACCCGAGATTCCCGATCAATCCCGCGCCGGCGTCGGTTGAGAACACAAGGCTAAAACCAATGACAGCCCAGAGCACGGTAACGACACCCATGACGAAAAAGGTCTGCACCATGATCGACAAAACGTTCTTCGATCGGACCATCCCTGAATAAAAGAGCGCGAGACCCGGAGTCATGAAGAGCACCAGAGCCGCGCTGACGAGTACCCATGCGGTGTCTCCGGCGTACATGTCCCCCTCGATTTCTCGTCGTCAAATCCAAGATTGCGATGGGCGGCAACGCGAGGCAGCCGCGATCGTCGCAAGTTCTGCGGGCAGTCTCACTCTGTTGCAACACGGAATGTGCAACACGGAATGGACGGTGCAGTCTATCGCGCACCGTTACCTGCCTCCATGGAGCCGGAACCACCTCCTGACCTTTCCGGTTTCATCAAGCACGACAGATGATGCCACGCGCCGGTTCAGGGCCCTCCCGGGCGAGCGACGCAATCGGCGTGGCCCGTTGCGAGCGACGCCACACATTTCGCACTCTCTCGCGCCCAAATCCCCATGTGCACTTGAGGAGAAGTAGCCTGAGCCGATGGCATTCGATTCCAGCGAGCTCGCATGGGCCGCCAAGGTCGTCTCGAGCCACATGTCCCCGACGCCCCAGTATGTCTGGCCACTTCTGTGTGAACTCGTCGGTGCCGAGGTATGGACCAAACACGAGAACCATACGCCGATCGGTTCATTCAAGGTCCGCGGGGGACTCGTCTATTTCGAGCGACTGCGCAACGAACGACCCGATACCAAGGGGATCATCACCGCAACACGGGGAAACCACGGCCAGAGCATGGCATTTGCCGGACGGGCCGTCGGTATCGGCGTCGTGATCGTCGTACCGAAGGGAAACAACCCGGACAAGAATGCCTCCATGCGCAGCCTTGGAGCAGAGCTGGTCGAGCACGGGCATGACTTCCAGGAGGCTGTTGAATTTGCCGAGGCGCTTGGGGTCGAGCGCGGGTTCGAGATGGTCAATCCCTACCATCCCGATCTCGTTCTCGGCGTCGCGACCTATTCCAAGGAACTCCTCGATGCGGCAGGCGAGCTTGATGTCGTGTACATCCCGGTGGGAATGGGTTCGGGAATATGCGGCATGTTGAACGTACGGGACCTGCTCGGATTCAAGACCGAGGTCGTGGGAGTGGTGGCCAAAGAGGCGCCGGCCACGGCACTGTCGTTTGCCGCTGGACACGTGGTCTCCACCGAGACCGCCGACACCTTCATTGACGGCGTTGCGGTCAGGACCCCCAATCCAGAGGCGATCGAAAGCATCATCGCCGGCGCCGCACGGATCGTGATGGTCAGCGAGGACGAGGCAGCAGAGGCGATGCGCGAGCTCTATCGCACCACACACAACGTCGCCGAACCGGCTGGCGCGCTCGCGTTCGCCGGATTGCTTGCCGAGCGCGACCTCGTGAGAGGCAAGCGGGTGGGAATCATCCACAGCGGCGGCAATGCAGACACCGAGCACTTGGTGGAGGTACTTTCAGGGCACACTCCCGCCCCTTGATATCGAGGGCCGCATCGGTGATGCCACCCCCACGTGAACGACGCGGCCGGAGACCACAGTACGTCGACTCCCGGTTGCTCTGCGCCAGCACCCGAAAATCAACCCAGCTCGTGAAGGGTCGACGCGGGGCCGCCAGCGAATCCGATCAACTATTCACCTCTGCCGCACGCGGAGGACGGGGAACACATCTCCCGGATGGACGCGCCACGTGTCGACGATGCGGTACCGAGCGGGGTCCGACTAGCTCTCCTCGTCGGAGATTTCCGGATTCCGATCCCCGGATCCGTATCCGGCGTTGCCCAGCATTCGACGCAGGTCGACGACCTGTTGCACATCGATATCCTTGCCCTTGGGACGATCGAAGGTTTCGGTCTCGGCTCCGAGCGTGACCAGAAACCTTCCCTCAGGATGCTCTTTGACCGAGCCCACTGCCTCGAGCAACGAGAGCACGGCGCGCCAATCAATGTTGTGGCCCGCCGGATGCGACAGGATCTGCCTCAGCGTGTGTTGCTGATGGCTGTTGAGATGTGCTGGTTCGATGTTCTGGGACACGGGTGGCTCCTTTGTCTAACCGAGGCTAACCCGAGTACGTCTCGCGCAGGTTGAAATCCAGCGGAGCCAGATTTGTGTGGAGTGGCGCGCGGCGCTCTCCTACGATGAGTGCGTGAGAGCTTCGGCGACCTTTACCGTCAAAGACTTCAACCGAACCGATGTCGTTCCTTCCCCACCCGTAACGACTGGACTCCCGGTACTCGTAGCGACGATGGAAAAGGAGTTTGCGGGAGAGATTCAGGGCCACTCGGCGACCATGTTCTCTGCCGCATTCGATCAGGCGACCGGAACAGGAACATACGTGGCGCTGGAGTCTTTCGAAGGATCACTTCAGGGGCGCGAGGGCGCCTTCAATTTCGTGCATTCAGCGACCACCACGGGCCAGGATCGCACGGACGAGTTCTTTCTCATTGTTCCGTCCAGTGGTACCCGAGAGCTGGAAGGCATCACCGGCACCGGTGGAATCACGATCGATTCCAACGGCACCCACCGGCTGTGGATCGATTACGAAATCCTCGAACCGAATCTTGCGTAGCAAGCGGACCCCGTGTGAAAGATCAACCCGGTCTCCGGACAGGAGGCGGAGTCTGGAGACAATGGTCACCGGATCCCATGGTGTCGGCCCGGCTGATCGCGACGCGATGCCGATTCCGACTCTCTTGTGAAAAGCGCCCGCGCCGGGAGCGGCCACGTGATACTCGACGTGTCGGATCGAGAGATACCACCCTGTGATCTCGCCGTGCCCTCCGAGGAACGAGAGCGCCAAACATCGCGCGCTTTGAGTCGTCGGCGCGAATAACCCTTACGCGTGAAGGGTGCTCACGCGCCCGCGTTGTGCGCGTCACGCGGCGATTCGTCGAGGCGCATCTTGATCAGCTTTCTCACGAGGGATTTTGGCAGAGGGCGATCAATCGGAAAATGCAGAGCACTCTTGGACATCGTGTAGCCAGCGAGTTCATCGGCGAGCCTCGGGAGAACCGATCCGCTGGACGGAAGGTGGCTGAGGTGGTTGCGAAACGCCGCGAAGCCCGCGATGGTCTGCCCATCCAGGCGGAACGCGGGGATGCGGTAGGAGATCACTTGCTCCGCTTCGGGGACGAGTTCGAGAATGGTGAGACGAAGCGATTGAAGCGTGCTGCGCTTGGGCTCCTCAATCCCTCCGAGGTGCGCATCCACTTCCGCGACCGACATCTGCGGCCTCCCCTCACGAGAATCTCGATTTCGGGCTTTGGGTGACAATATCGGTCACGCGTCCAAGAATGCCATCGTCGTGGCGAGTGGCTATCACCCCAACGTTTTGCCTAGGACAATAACGCATTCACGCTCTGCGATAGTCGCTCGGGCGGTTCATCCTGGGCGCACGACCGGCGAATCGGAGCCGGCCGGCTCCGAGTGCCCGGACGGACCCCGAACGCCACACGGTTGACGTACGCGCGCGGAGCGGCGCCTTTAAAAACTCCCGCGACAATCTGGTGTCTTCAGCAATCGTTCGTGCCCGACCCTCGTTCCGACATCCGGCGCGGGACACGTTGCGAATACCCGCGACGCGCGCTGCATACTGAACGAACATCCGCGAAGGCTCGCGGCTCGGGAACACAACGGGGCACGCGTGGAATTGAACCGACAACACCCCCGATGCGAGAATGTCACTAGAAGCGCCATCAGCAATGGACGTCGCACGTGACCGCCGCTCGCACGCTACCCAGCGCGACACCAACCAGTACAGTGTCGCGACGTCAGTCGCCTCCGACTCGCCCCAGCACATCGATAGAGCGCATTGCAAGGTGGTACTCGCTGACGACTCCGTCGCCAACGGTGATGGTCCGCGCATCAACCCCCGTCGATCGTTGCGTTGAAATCGGAGACAGGACAGCCGTTTCGACTCGTCAACTCACCATCACAACAGAGCTGCACCTTCGAATTCCCCTCGGAACTCCGACGAACGAATACTTGATTCAACCGACTGCGCGCATCCCTTTCGACCGAAGGAGTTACCAGAACTCTCTGAACCATCACAATTGCATGCATAAATGATTCTCGAGCATTCAATTGCGTCATTTTGACGAGACAATGCAGTGCACGATTGCGAAGACAAAATCACCTTGAAACCGCAAAAAACGACCAAACGTGCACGCCCGGTGCGGTCTGTCGAATTTACTAATTCTCCTAACGAAACCGTTGTGTTGATGAAGCGCGCTTGGGATAAGGATGGGTGGACAACAATCAAAAGGAGAATGCCATGTCTTTTCTTCGTATCGCTGCAAAACGGTCAACGAACCGCATCCAACATCGCTCAAGACGAATCGCGACAAGCCTCGTTAGCATTGCTGCGCTCAGCGGCCTGATCGCGATGTTCTCGCTCGGAGCGGCATACGCCTCGGCCCCAACAAGCGCTACCTTCGCTCCGGGATCGACAGCCGCGAACGCACTTTCTACCTGGACGGTCAGTTTCACCACCTCGTCAGCGGGAGCGTTATCGTCCGGCAACACCATCAGCGTCGTCTTCAACCCCAACTTCACCCTCGCCGCCGGGCAATCCGTCGTCTTTACCGGCTTCGGGTCCAGCTGTCCTGCGGCGAACGATTTCGTCAACGGGAATGTCGTGTCGGTGACGCTCTCGGCGGGTTGTGCGCTCGCAAACTCGTCCTCTGGGACACTCTCGATTCCCGGAATTACCAACCCGGGTTCAGCGACATACTCGAACGCGACGTTCAGCGTCGCGACCTCCCAGGACACAAGTGCGGTGAGTGGCGCTTCGAACATCGTCATCGGCGCGGCGTCGACCACGGCCTCATCGACCACGGTCGCCGTTAGCCCGAACCCGACGCCTCCGATCGGACAGGTTGCCATCACCGCGACGGTATCTCCATCGAGCGCGACCGGTTCAGTAACGTTCTTCGACAACGGATCGCCTGTCACTGGTTGCACGACAATCAACCTGGCATCCGCTATTGCAACGTGCGCGACCAGCTACACCTCATCGGGTAACACCTCCTACGTCGCCGTCTATTCCGGCAACTCCTCACTTACCGGATCGACGTCGGCCACGGTCGTTCCCGTCGCACAGGTTGAAACCAGGACGTCCATCATGCTTCGCAAGGGCAGCGACCTCTATGGAGCCGAAAACCGACAGCGGATTACGGTTTCGGTGTCCACCGTTGACGGAACTCCGGCAACAATCACCGGCACCGTGAAAGCGATGGCGGGAAGCCAGGTCTTGTGCACCATCAACCTTGTCTCGAACCGCGGTCACTGCGGGCTCACAGCGCGGGAGCTCGGCGGCCATCACACCTACCGCATCTTTGGCGTCTACTCAGGCGCTACGTCATTCGCGACGTCGAAGTCGGACAATCAGCTGTATCGCATCGTCGGCTGAACGCTGCTGAGCAGACGACCAACGAAGTAGCAAACATCGAACGGGGAGAAGGTTCGCTTAAACATTCGGCGAGCCTTCTCTCTGGTTCGCGCCGTGCGCGGCAGGCGTAAAGGTGGTGCATTTTGATCAGCGCATGGCGTAATCGGCGTTGGCCACGCGAAGCGACTCACCCGAGGATCAAGCCGGAAAGACCTCAAAGTGGTCCACCACTCTCGTTGTCAAAATCACGTCTGTAAAGTCGGGATCGCCGCGACCGGCCATCGATAATCTACGACCGTGTTGGGTGCTGGAGATTGAATGCGTGATCACCGCTTAGTGTGTCGCAGGAGAAGGGCACACCCGAACCGCCGAGTCCCATTTCGCAAACGTCCGCAGTGCCTCTTTCCACCGGAAGTTACCTGAGCGAGATTTCAGGTGAAGGAGTCATATTCCCCTCGCGCTCATTCATGTTTCCCTCGCGCCTCTCGCAATCGGGTCATCGGAGTACACACGCCGTTCACACGCCGTTCGGGGTTCCTGCTTCGTCTATAGCACCGGACGCAGATCCAACCCGAAGTCGAGACGATTAGCTCACGGCCCTCTTCAGGAGCGCCACCAGTTGCCTTTTGTCATTGGCCGTCAGTTTGGTGACTGCATAAGCACTCGGCCAGAGGTTGCCCTCGTCGAGATTCGCGGCCTCCTGAAAGCCGATGGTGGCATACCGCACCTTGAACTTGGCGGCGCTTTGGAAAAACACCACGACTTTGCCATCACGGTTGGTGTAGGCCGGCATTCCGTACCACGTCTTCGCGCATAGGGTTGTGTGCTTCTTGACGAGTTCGTGAAGCGTCTCCGCCAGCTCCTTGTCCGATCCGGTCATCTGGCTAATCGCGGCAACGCACGCGGCCTCCAGATCGGCACCCGCCTTCGCGGCCCTCTCTTCGGCCACCACCGCCCTCATCGCCGCTCTTTCCTCCTTGCTAAACGTCCCACTCATGGCATTCCCCATTCATCACGAGGCCCCTTTCTCTCCACAGATTGTACGCGGGCCACATTGGAGGACCTCATGAATCGAAGCTGACCTGTCAGTATCGGCATCCGCGTCATGCTCTGCACGCCGAAGGCATGCGCCTCAACGCGCTTTCACAACCATCGACACGAATTTCCGTTAACCGCGCGAAATTCAAGGGATGCATGAGACGCGTTCCAATAACGAGTCTCTCCGGGGCTCCTGGACCAGATGCCGCCGACCAGACGGACTTCACCGCAATGACCTGCGACGAGATGCCTGTACACACCGACGATGCCGCCAGAGGATTCGGGCTCCCGTCTTGAACCCGATCGTGATCTCGCAGGTCGAGTCCTTGCCCGATTGTTCCCCTGACACCGACCCGACCGCGACCCCTGGCAGACGTTGTTGTGGGCAAATGGCCGGATCGACCCCCCTGGCAGACCGAGGTCGACGAACTGGAGATAGCTTTGCGCTCCACTCTCCGAGTGAAATGGGCAGCCACCGCCCGGCACGTGAACGTGAGGCCGATGGGCGTCGCCGAGCCACGGTCGGCCCGACGGAATTAGCAGAACCGCGTTCTGCGCGGGTGAGCTTTCGCAAAACAATGTCCTCGTGGCTATGCCCTCAGGAAACAACACTCCGTGACAGGTCATGCGGCGTCGCGAACGTGAAAAATCGAGGCGGTTCGGCTTTGCGAGAATTACCTCACGTCAGTCCCATGGGCAAATCGAGAGGTGCACCGCTCCTTTGGGACCGTTTCCCGCAACATATCCAATGGCCTTGCCGACATCCTCCAAGCCAAATGAGTGAGTAGCCATCTTCTCAAGCGGATACCTTCTCGAGGTGATGAGATCGAGGCCCATTTCAACGGCCTCGAAGCTATGCCCCCGAACGCCGACAAGACTGAGACACTTCGACTGGATGAGTTTCAGGGGAAGATTACTGATTCCCTCTGGAACGGCCGTAGGACAAAGGTAGCGGCCCTGTTTGCGAAGCATCTGCAAACCTGAAATTACTGTTGAAGACGACCCGGCAGCTGTATCGAGCACGATGTCGACCATCTCTCCATTGGTGAGTCGTCGCACCTCTTCCACTGCCTCTTGACCCTCCAACATGAGAATGTGATCGGCTCCAAGTTCTTTTGCCACTTGAAGTCGCTCGGCATCGCGTGGCCGACCAATTACGATGATGCAACTCGCGCCGGCCTCCTTCGCCGCCATGACACACCCGATTCCCTGTTGTCCCGGGCCGATGACTACAACGGTCTTCGACGGGGCGACTCCACCGTAGAAATAAGCCCATTCGAAGCCATTGCCAATCGGAAGGGCCATCGACAGATGACGCCAAGGGGCGTCTCCGGTGATCTTGTGGAGTATCGATCGCGGATGCAAATACAGGTACTGACTGAAGCCACCCCATAAGCCCGGCGCAACGGCAACTGGAGTGCTTCCGAACCTCATCGGCTCTGCATGCATATGAGGGTCGCAGTCATCACAGAGTCGAAAATCCCGACCACGGCAGAATTCGCAATGCCCACACGGGAGGTACTCCTCCACAGCGACACGATCGCCTTCGGACACTCCCCAGCGCTCACGCGCGATATTTCCGATCTCTGCGATAACACCCACATTTTCATGCCCGAGGATGCGTTCGCGCCCGGCGGCCGCGAACATCCCCACATCGCTCCCACAGATCCCCGCGGCTTCGACCCGAAGCAAAGCGGCGTCCGCGGGGATCGGAAGGACATCCAGTTCGCGAACTTCGCATTCTCCCGGAGCTGTCATTACTGACGCCATCGACGACTTCGACATTTCATCCCCCTATATTCTCTGAATCTGGCTAATTCAATGAACCCTCTATTGCGCGTCTACGATCACGCATCCCGAATCGCCGACCGTGGCCGCGACGAAACGACTCCGAAAAGATCCTCCACGATCAGCTTGGAGGGATCGAGAGCGGTCTCGACGCGAGAGGCGAGCGCATCGGCGACCAATTTGCGCACTTGGCGACCATCGAATCCCTCAAGCTGTTGGGCAACCTCACGCAACCGCCCTGAATCCAAGATGGACTTACAGCCTGGATACAAGCGCGCCAACTCTTCGAACGTGTCGTGGAGGATCTCCTCGATCACCCTCACCGTGGGCAGCGGAATCTCGAGCCATAGGTCGGCTCGCGACATGATCGCAGCATCAACGGCGTCGGGAAGATTCGTCGTCCCGACGACGACCACGCCCGGAACCTCACGGGCAACCCAATCGAGAGCCGACAAAAGCGCCGCCGTACCTCGAAAGACATCGGCAGGATTTGTCTCGAGCGAAGACCGCTCCCTCGAGATCGCAAGTGCTTCGATTTCATCGAGGATTACAATCAGCGGTCCGTCTTCCGCCAATGCTGGGAGTTCCTCTTCGAAGAGTTGGATGATGTTGCGCTGCGTACGTCCAAGAAGCTCACTTGGCAAGACGTGAAGATTCACGTCGAGTACACGAACCGGTCCATATCGCTCCGCCAGCGCAATCGATACCTGGCTTCCCAGTCCTCTTGCCAAGCTTGACTTACCCACGCCCGGCCGTCCCGAAAGGAGCAGGAGTCCGTGGAGAGGAAGGCCCATCCCCGCGACGCCGTTCTTTCGAAGTTCAATCGCCATGAGCGCATGGTTGAGTAGCCGCTCCTTGATCCCGGCTGGAACCACAATACGATCCCAACTCTCCCTGAGGCTCGCCTCATGGGCTCCGGTGACGACAATCGCCTTCTCCATTTGGCTCGAACCGTGGAAGTGTTCCATTGACCTCTCGCAATCCCTCGTTCGAATACGACGTCTTAGCGACCGCTGAACGATCGGTTTGTGTTCTTTTCGAGCACAGCCTGCCTCGGAGAAAGATACAGATACGGGAACTCCCGCTTCGCTGCCCTCTCCCAGAAATACCGGATCCCGAAGGCAATGCGCACCAACTCACACTCCTCGTCACCCTCGTTTACATGTCGATGCGGAGTCTGTGGTCCAGGAACGTGAAAGCCAGTACCGGGTTTCCATGGCACCTTCACACCGTCTACCAACGTGTAGCCGGTGCCCTTCAAGCAATAAAGGTGCGCTTCCATATGGGCATGCATTCCCCCATACTCATGGGCAGGATCGATAAGCAGCCCACTGATTTCCGTGGTGTGCATCTTCACATCGTTGAGGTCTTTGCCGATCCTCATGTACTGGACAATTGATGACTTGTGAAAACCAGGCGGAAGACTCACCATGCCGTCGAGGTCTCCGAGAATGAGCGGATGCTCAGGATCGAAATCCGGCATGTCCGCAGGAAGGACGGGCACTCCGTCATCCTCACCTTGAGACACCAACGCGTCCTCGCGATGGAGAACGACGCGATTCCCCTCGGAGCCGTAACCGTCAGTAGAAACATCAACGTCGGGTTCCGTCAAAGTCTGACCCCAATCCTCCACCTGCATCGTTCGATGGAGACCGCAAAAGTGTTCGAGATGGGGGGTCATCACGGAGAGATAGCGAACCGGCTCGTCACTGGTGTTGAAGTGCTGGTGCACGGAACCGAATGGAATATTGATGAGACTATGGCGCCGCCAGTCATAGCGAACGTTGTCGATCACGCTAAATCCGTGGCCGCTCACGATCAGGATGGATTCCTCACCATGTTTATGCGCGCCAGTATGGAACCCCGGGGCAATCTCGGAGATCATCGATACGGTCCCCCACGTCCGGAATCCTGTTTCGGGCGCCACTAAGAGCGCCGCGCGCGAGTCCTGTCGCGTCTCGACCCAATCGAGCTCCTCTTCATGGATACCCTTTCGCGCCGCGCGCTTTTCCGACTCCGATTTCTCCCACATTCCCAACCAGCCGTCGTAGAAATTTGCCATGGGTTCTCCGTCTCTCCTCTTGTTATTGATGATCTGCGTGATGCGTACCTCGAAACGTTCGATTCATTCGACTCGGAATCCGCCATCGAGTTCGTAGACGACACCGGTCGTCCACGCCGCAGCGGGAGAGACGAGATAAGCAACAAGATGCGCGACCTCATCGGGAGTTCCCATGCGCCCGAGGCTTACCGTGCCGAGCTGTTTCGCCAACCGATCTGGTGTTCGCGTAGCCGTTGTGCGCTCCGTATCAATGAAGCCGGGTGCCACGGCATTCACTCGAACTTTCGGCGCCCATTCGAGTGCCATCGATTTCGTGAGACTGTTCAATGCCGCCTTGCACGCGCCGTACACACCCATCCCTGAAGAGACTGTGCGCACGCCACCAATAGATGAGATATTCACGACGCAACCACCCGCATCGTTCATAACCGTCATCGCAACGCTCGCACAGAGAAACGCGCTGAGGACATTCAACCGGAACGTTTCCATTACGTCATTCGCCGAGACCCCGAGCAGCGGACCGCGATTGAAATCACCTCCGAAACTCCCGCCCGCTCCATTGACAAGGATGTCCAAAGGTCCACCGACGTTGACGGCGAAATCGAAAAGGCGCCGAACCTCATTCTCGTTGCGAACATCAGTTGGGCATCCGTACGCCCGGATCCCGGCTGACGCCAATTTCTGGACCGAAGCCTCGATCGCATCCGGGCGTCTGGCGGCGAGAATGACCGCTGCTCCTTTTTGCCCCAGACGTTCCGCAATGGCGAAACCGATTCCCGCGGAGGCGCCTGTCACTACTGCAAGTCGACCTGTAAGGTCCGAAGGGTCGTCGGTCATCGACGCACATCCTTCGCCTGAGTTGCACCCATCGTCATATAGGATCCGACCGATAGACCTGACCTTCGTCGAAACGACATGCGTCCGACGCCTTCTCGAAGCAGCTCCGCCAAGTCATGTCGCGAAAACCTCATATTCCGCGCGACCCAACCACAGGTGACGCAACGACCGTCAATGTACATTCTCCTCTCCAAGACACTGCACGCAAAGGTCGTGCCCACAATTCACCGGACATCTGACGCGTAACTCCAACGCGTAGCTAAGGACACCTAGTGAACTGCGCAACTGCTTCCGAAATGGTTATGCGTAATACTTCGTTAGTGCTCGCCGCTGATCGTAGGTTGCATCCAGCCACGACTCATCTGTCGTAAGAACTGCGGATGCCGATCGCACCCGATGCAACTGAGGGTCTAGGTTCGACGGCACCATTGTCGAGTCCTCCGCTAAGGCTCTTGCCTCGGCGATGAGACGCCGACGGGCAGCAACAATCGCCGAATCCGAACTTCCGAGACTCTCAAGTGCTGGTTCGAACCGAGGACCCATGCTCTCCTGCATCGCCTGATCCTGCGCGGCGACACCATCGATTCCGCTGATTGAAAGCATGTGCCGTTGAAAAACCCGGTTCATCCCGTAGTCGTTCGACTCGTTCTGAGCCGCAAGCTCTGTGCCGGGAATGTGCAGGACATGAATACCGTGTCCTGACTCGCAATGGTCGATCTCCGCCTGCGTTAGCGGGCGATCTGGGTGGTAGGTCATGCTCCAGGCCCAACACGTCTCATCGTCGATCGGCACCCAGGCGTGCCCACTTATCGGCGCATCGGCACTGGTCCTCGGGATGAATGTGTACCAAGGCATCAACCATTGGGTGATACGCCAGTAGTAGCGGCCATCGGGAGTGTTGCGACGCGCACCAATCAAGAGCCCGTAGTCGGTTGGCTCGATGAAAAACCGTGGCGCAGTGTCCCCATTCATGAGAGGTTGCTTCGCATCACTTTCCCCAAGCGGTCCGTAGTCTGCCCAGAGTGCGGTGTCAGCGTGAAGGATCGATGCATGGCTTGAGTCGATGCCCCCTTCCATCGCCTGAGTGAAGCAAACCTTCTCAAGCCTTCGCGACACATAGCGGTGTTCGTTCGGGACTACCGCCCATTCAAGATCGGGTAAACCGGGCATCTCTTCGGGCTTACCCATGTACGCCCAGATCATTCCGCCTCGTTCGACACATGGATACGACGTGAGCTTCACATGCTGCTTGAATCGGCTGTTCGCTGGCTCGTTCGGCATGTCGATGCATTGGCCGGTGACGTCGTATTTCCAACCGTGATACGGGCAGCGCAGACCGGGATGTCCGTCAGCGCAGTCTTCTCCCTCGTTTCGTGCGAAATAGAGCGACGCGCGTCGATGGGCGCAGAACTCCTGCAAGAGCGCAATTCGTCCAGTTGTGTCTTTGAATACAATCAAAGGTTCGTTCAAGAGCTTGACACGGACCGGTTCTGCCCAAGGGTCCGAAAGGTCCCTCGCGTGCATTACCGGGACCCAGTATCTGCGAAGGAGCTCGCCAAGCGCGGTCCCAGGGCCCGTATGGTTCAGGAGATCAACTGCCTCCATAAACTCTCGCTGCGACATTGTGCATCCTCCCTTTATGTTCGTGACGTACGTACTGCCCGCGCCAGAAGAGCTCAGGTCATCAGGTACTGGCCGTCCCTCCGTACATCTCTTTCGAAATCGCGCTTGCCGAGTGCTCGGTGAGACCAGAGGCACCACTCCGGAGCGGCGGACGAGGTACTGGAATTTCGTCCCCTCTGTGGAAAGCCTCCGAGAGGTACTCAATGCGTTGTTCTTCGAGTCGATCGATTGCGGTGAGTATATTGCCGGCCTCCGCGGCACAGCCGGGTAGCTCGGGATACTCCGCTCTCCGCACCCAGGTCCCATCGGGCTTCTCTAGGGAATACACGACTGCAACGTATGGAATCGCCATGTAATCTACGAGCTCCACGACCATCCCCTCCCCTCGGACCACACTAGTTCATCACGTCCGGATCGACGGATGTGAGGCCGACCGCTTCCGTGACATCAGGCTCGGGCGCGGGCTGATGTGTAGCGATCGAAGCCTTTGTGACTCCCTCAGGGAACAGTGGAAAATGACATGCGACCCAGCGATCTGGCTGGATCTCTTGAAGTTGTGGCTCGATGGTCGAACACACTTCCTCTTTTCGAGGACAACGCGTGTGGAATCTACAGCCACTGGGTGGCCGCACCGGGGACGCAGGATCGCCAAGAAGTCGAATTTGCTCGGAAGCTCCTTGCGCATCGGGTATCGAGGAAAGCAACGCGGCCGAATACGGATGCATAGGCGCTCGGTATATCGCGTCAGACTCGCCGACCTCACAGAGACGACCCAGGTAGATCACTGCTATTCGATCTCCCAGATGGTGAGCAACCGCAAGGTTATGGGTGATGAACATGTACGCGAGGCCAAGTTCGGTTCGCAAATCTTCGAAGATATTGAGGATCTGCGCCTGAACAGAGACGTCTAGGGACGCGACTGGCTCGTCGCAGATGACGAGACTCGGAGAGGCGATGATCGCTCTGGCGATCGCGACCCGTTGACACTGTCCACCAGACAACTCTCTCGGTCGACGGTGACCGTGCACCGCAATGTCCAACCCGACGCTTGCAAGGACTTCCTCGACCCGATGCGCTCGTCGATCCTTCGAGTCGACACCTTGCAAATCGAGTGGTTCTGCGACAAGATCAACAACTCGTTTCCGCGGGTCGAGTGACGCGAAGGGATCCTGGAACACAACCTGGATGCCCTGCATGGCCTGCTGAAGTTGTTTTCCGCGCAGTGACGCCAGATCAACGCCTCGAAACCAGACCTCACCATGTGTAGGTCGTGGCATCTGCAGCACGCTTCGCGCCATGGTGGACTTGCCGCACCCACTTTCCCCGACAATCGCAAGCACCTCCCCCCGTCGGATCGAAAAAGAAACGTCCTTCACCGCATAGAACCGCTCCGCACGAACACCTTTCGATTTCAAGGTGAACTCCTGGCTGAGAT
>DAIDIA010000304.1 GCA_027459565.1 Acidimicrobiaceae bacterium
CATCGCATAGGCGATGTCCTTTGCCAGGCTCGTCACCCGGGCCACCTTCACCCCCTCGCCGAGCTCCAGTTCGAAACGCGTCACCGTCGGGCCCACCGTGAATCCCACGAGGTGCGTCTCCACACCGTGCGCGAGCAGCGCGCGCTCGAGGACGAGACCGCGCTCTTCGACCTCTTTGCGGTCAAGCCCCTGCTGCTTTGTGCGACTCAGCAGCCGCTGCGCCGGAAGTCGCCAGTTCCGTTGACGCGCGACGAGCGACAGTTGCTCTGCCGGGCCGGAGTGGCTGCTCGAATCGAGCGACGGAGCGTGAACGGTCTGCTCCTCGAACTGCTCGGCATCGAATTCGGCGAGGTCGTCGGAGGAGACCTCGGAGAATCCGGCGGCGAGATCGTCAATATCCACGTTCCCGTCAACACGGAGCTCGCGCTCCGCGAAGAGATCCCCCTCGTCGCTAGCCAGAGGCGACTCTTCGTCCTCGTCAAAGACGTCCGCGTCACCGAGATCGTCTTGATCGACATCGGCGCGTTCGCGCATCGACGCGACACCGAGTTGCAGGTGTGACCTCGCCGAGCTCACGAGGAGTCGCGTCGTCTCGATGACCGAGACACCCAGAAGACCGCAGACCGCGATCGCGGCGATGATCGCGAAGACGATCGAGGCTCCGATCGTTCCGACGAGTGCATGGACACCGCCACCGATCGCCGCGCCTACGACCCCTCCGGCGCCGCCGAGTACACGAAGCGAGGAGTGGATCGAGGGGTTCGCGCCCGCGAGCTGCGCGATTGCGCTCGAGGTCACCACGATGCTCAAGATGGCGATCAGCATGCCGATCGGCCCGCGGCGCGCACGGCCGAATATCAGTGTCAGCCCGCCCACGACGAGCGCGACCGGGAGGACGTCTTGGCCCCAGCCGAATCCGTCCGCACCCACGCGACGGATTCCGTGACCCACGAGACCGAGCACGGATCCGTAGATTCCCAGACCACCCAAGATTCCAAGGACGAGGGCGATCCAGCCCCAGACCTCGTCGGGCTGTTCCGCCATGAACACTCCGGTGCGCCGGAGGCCACTCGCCGCTGCGCTACCGGTCGCGCCCCTCTTCTTGGAGCCTCGGGCCCCCTTCGCCGGCGAGGAGGCCGCCGGTCGGCGCTTGCCCGCGGGCTGGGAACGCGAGTTGCGTGACTGGCCGCTCCGGGAGACGGCAGGTTTGCCTGGGGCCTCACGCTTTGAGGCTGGTCTTCCATTGGCCACAGTGCAACAACGCTAACACCCGAGGTCGCAAGATTAGGGCTCTGAGAACGAATTCCGGACCTTGGGAACGGCCCGCTCAGGCCTCGAGAAGCACGGGCACAATCATGGGACGACGCTTCGTCCGATCGGCGACGAGTCGACCAAGCGCGCGTCGGGTGACACGACGGATGTTCTCGATGTCGACGTTCCCACCGTCTTGCGCCTGCTTGATCGCGTTGATCACCACAAGACGCGCCTCATCGAGGAGTTCCTCGGCCTCCGGGGCATGCACCCAGCCACGGGTGATGATCTCGGGACCGGTGATGATCTCTCCAGAGTGTGCATCGATCGCGAGGACCACGACGACGACCCCCTCTTCGGCGAGCACCTTCCGGTCACGCAGAACGCCGTCGGAGATGTCACCGACGACACCGTCGACATAGAGATACCCCGCGGGAACGCTCTCACCGAAATCAATGCCCGCGTCACTCAGCACGACGGAATCCCCGTCCTCACAGAGCAGCACCGATTCAGGGTCCACGCCCATCTCGATCGCGAGACGCGAGTGTCGAAGCAGGTGCCGGTACTCGCCGTGCACGGGAACGAAGCTCTTGGGGTGCGCAATGGCCAGAAGCGTCGACAGCTCGCCCTGTTTCGCATGACCACTCTCGTGTACGTGCGCGACCCCCGAATGGATGACCTCCGCCCCGCGTCGCGCGAGTCCATCCATGACCTTCGCCACCGCCCACTCGTTTCCGGGGATCGCATGGCTCGACAGGACGACAACGTCGCCCTCCCGGATCGAGAGATAGCGGTTCTCGCCTGCGGCAAGAAGCGCAAGTGCAGACATTGGCTCGCCCTGCGAACCGGTGGAGAGCACGAGCACCTGGCCAGCGGGCAGATCATCGATCTTCCCGATCTCGATCAACGACTCCTCCGGGATCGTGAGCAGTCCAAGTTCGCGCGCGATCGCGACATTGCGCAGCATCGACCGGCCCACGAGTGCGATGCGCCGGCCATGCGCAGTGGCCGCGTCCGCGAGCTGCTGCACGCGATGGATGTGACTGGCAAAACAGGCGACAACGATCCGTCGGTTGCGATGTTCGGCGAAGATCGACCGGAGTGTCGCTCCGACGCTGCGCTCACTCGCGGTATATCCGGGCGACTCCGCGTTCGTGGAATCGGAGAGCAAAAGCCGGATCCCCACCGAGTCCGCAAGTGCCCCGATCCGTGCGAGGTCGGTGCGCCGGTTGTCGACGGGAGTCATGTCGAGCTTGAAATCCCCCGAGTGCAATATGACGCCCTGCGGTGTGTGGTACGCGGTCGCGAATCCATTGGGCACCGAATGTGTGACGGGTATGAATTCGACATCGAAGGCACCGATCTGACGTCGCTCCCCGTCTTCGACCGCGATGAACTGCGTGCGCTTCGCGAGACCCGCCTCCTCGATGCGACCACGCGCCATCTGCAGGCTGAGGCGCGATCCGTAGATCGGCGCCGTGATCTCGCGGAGCAAGAAGGCGAGGCCCCCCATGTGGTCCTCGTGGCCGTGGCTGATCACGATGCCGTCGATCGCTTCGGCGTTCTCTGCGAGGAAGTGGAAATCGGGAAGGACGAGATCGATGCCGGGCATCTCGGGATCCGGGAACATGATCCCGCAGTCGAGGATGAGCATCCGCGAGGAGTGTTCGATGACAAGACAGTTCCGCCCGATCTCGCCGAGCCCACCGAGGAAGGAGACGCGGACGTCGCTAGGCACGGGGGGTTCGACTCTTGCGCCAGCGTTCGAGATCGTCGAGTACGGTTCGCGCGCGCTCGATCAGGCCATCTGGCGGCGCGCCAAGCGGCAGACGACACGATCCTCCGGGCAGACCCAGTACCTTCAACATCTCCTTCGTCGGGACGGGATTGGGTCCATCGTCGCCCGACTCGAAGGAGAACGAGTCGACGAGTGCTCTGTTGATCTCGAGTGCGGCGTCGATCTCGCCATCGAGGAAGAGGTCGATCATCATCTTGAGCTCGGGACCACACCAGTGACTCGCGACTCCGATCAAGCCGACCGCACCAATCGAAAGGAGTGGAAGGGTCAGGCCATCGTCGCCGCAGTAGCACTCGAAGTGTGCAGGGACCCGCGCGAGGAGGCGAGCCGTCGTCGCCGGCTCTCCCGAGGCATCTTTGAGACCGACGATGTTCGGTTCGCTCGCGGCGAGACGCAGAACGGTATCGGTGGCGATCTTGCGCCCCGACCGGATCGGAATGTCATAGAGGATCACGGGTAGCGAGGTGGCACGCGCGATCTCGCGGAAGTGCGCCTCGATCCCGGACTGTGCGGGCCGGTTGTAATACGGGGTCACCGCGAGGATTCCCGCGACGCCTGCTAACTCCGCACGTTTGGAGAGCTCCACCGAATGGATCGTGTCATTGGAGGTCGAACCCGCGATCACCGGCACGGTGACCGCAGAGGTGACGGTCTCCCAGAGTTCGACGCGCTCGTCGTCGGTCAGCACCGAGTTCTCACCCGTCGATCCACAAACGACGAGTCCGTCGTTGCCGTTCGCAACGAGGTAGCGCGCGAGCGAGGCTGCACCCGGCAGGTCGAGCCCGCCCGCCTCGGTGAACGGGGTCGCCATGGCGGTGAGCACGCGACCGAAACGGGCCGATCGGGAGGAGGAGGTCACACGAAAACGCTAGCAGTCATCGCCGCTCACGCCCCGAGGAGTCGATCGAGACCAACGGTCAGCCCCGGTGTGGACGCGACCCTGTCGATCGCGAGCAGGACGCCTGGCATGAACGAGGTGCGGTCGTAGGAATCCTGACGAATCGTCAGACTCTGCCCCAGCGCGCCGAAGATGATCTCCTGGTGAGCGACAAGTCCGCGCAGGCGGACCGAGTGCACAAAGACATTCGCCTCGGCTCGGGCGCCGCGCGCGCCCGGGAGCACGACGCGCTCTGTGGGGTCCGCGCCGAAATCTCCGGCGCCACTTCGCCGACGGACCTCGGCGATTCGCCGGGCGCTCTCGAGCGCCGTGCCAGAGGGCGCATCGCGCTTTTGATCATGGTGGAGCTCGATGATCTCGGCGTTCTCGAAATACGGTGCTGCAATCTCCGCGAGGCGCGTCATCAATACCGCGGAAATCGCAAAATTCGGACAGATGATCGCGTTGGGACGGTCTGCCGGCTCGAACTCGGAGACGAAATCCGCGGTCTCGATACCCGTCGTTCCACAGACAACGTGGATTCCATTCGCGGCACCAAATCGGAGCGTCTTCACCGCGGCCTCCGCGACCGTGAAATCGACAAGCACATCCGCATGCGCGCGCACCGCCGACTCAAGTTCGCCTGAGATGACGAGGGCACTGTCCGGAAAACCTCCCGCGTAATCGAGGGGCCGTCCGTCCTTTGAGATGTCGATCGCTGCGACGAGCTCGAGATCACGGGCATCAAGGACAGCACGACAGACCGTTGCACCCATTCGACCGGCCGCTCCAACGACTGCAACGCGAACTGTCATGATCTACGCATCCTAAGGGTGAACATCGATGGTGTCATGTCGAATCTCCCGATGAACATCAGATCCGCATCGGGCGAGGCGATCGCCCTTGGCGGCAGACCTCAATCGAGAAAACCGGCAAAGTCCTCCTCGTCGAAGGGACCTACCACGCTGAGGACGCGTGGGCGCGTCAGGATGTCGGCACACAACCGCGCAACATCCTCCCGGGTGACCTCCATCACGCGGCGGATTGCCTCCTCGGGTGTGTGCACCTCGCCCTGCAACAGCATCTCCGCCCCGAGTCGCGACATGCGCGCACCCGAATCCTCCAGCGAGAGCAGGGTGTCCGCCTTCACGTGGCCCTTTGCGAGCTCGAGCTCGCGGTCGGTGATGCCATGGTCCGCGAGATCGGCGAACTCCTCCTTGACGATCGCGAGCACCTCGTCGACGTGATCTGGCGATGAACCGACCGAGACCGAGAGGAGTCCCGAGTCGGCGTACGCGACACGCTCGGAGCCAATCGAATAGCACAGGCCGCGCTCCTCGCGCACCTTCTGGAACAGCCGAGAGCTGAGCCCGCCGCCGAGCGAGTGATTGAGCACGGCGAGCGCGTAGCGGTCAGGGTCGAGGCGAGAGGGCGCGCGCATTCCAAAGACGACGTGCGCCTGTTCGGTCTCGCGACGGGTGACGTCGATGCGGGCATGCGTCTCGCCCGGTGCGGTGCGATCGGGCGCGGAACCTCCGAGGCTGCCCGTGAAGCGGTCGTCGAGCCCCTTCGCCAGGCGCTCGTGGTCGACGTCCCCGGCCGCTGCCACGACGATGTTGCCCGGTCGGTAGTGGTGATCAAAGAAGGCGCGGATCTCCTCGACCGACACCGAGGTGATGACATCGGGAAGTCCGAGAACCTCGCGCCCAAGCGGATGCCCGGAGAACACCGCCTCGGAGAAGCGCTCGTAGACCACATCCGCTGGCTCGTCGAGGTGCATCAGCACCTCCTCGAGAATCACCTGACGCTCGGCGTCCACCTCGTCCTTGCGCAGTGCTGGGTTCCACATGATGTCAGACAGGATGTCGAGACCGAGGTCGAGGTTCTCTCCGAGCAGACGCATGTAGAAGGTGGTGTACTCCTTCGTCGTGTACGCGTTCATGTCCCCGCCGACCGCGTCGGTGTCCTCTGCGATCGAACGCGCGGAGCGCGTCGGCGTGCCCTTGAACAGGAGATGCTCGAGGAAATGCGAGATGCCGGCCTCGGTGGGACTCTCGTCGCGTGACCCCGTTCCCACCCAGAATCCGATGCTCGCGGAACGGACCTCGGGCATGACCTCGGTGACGAGGGTCATGCCCGAGGGAAGTACCGATGACTCGATCATCGATGCCGGTCGAACGGAGAGTCCAATCGCGTGATCAGCGACGTGGGCCGCGACGGCGCGGTCCGCGGTCCTCGCGCGGAGCGGGGTCCGACGGACCGAGATTGCCGAATTCGCTTTCGAGCTCAACGGAGAAGGTCTCCTCGAACGACACGCGTTTGACGCCATCGCCTGCGGGCGCGGGTGCGGACGCGGGCGCGACATCTGCGGAGGCCCGGGGCTGGCGCTCGTCGCTCTTTGGCGCCGGCACCTGTCCGGCGATCGAAAGGGAGATCTTGCCCTGGGGGTCGATGTCGTCGACGACGACCTCGACGCTCTGACCAAGCGCGAGCACGTCTTCGACCCGCTCGACACGCTTGCCCTGACCGATTCTCGAGATGTGCAACAGTCCGTCGCGACCCGGGAGGATGTTCACGAACGCACCGAACTTCGTGATGTTGACGACCTTGCCGTCGTAGACCTTGCCAACCTCGGCCGTCGGAGGATCGAGGATCAGCTCGATGCGACGTCGCGCCTCGTTGACGGCGGTCGATTCGGTTGCTCCGATGGTGACGCGTCCAACCATACCGTCGTCATCGACAGCCACGTCTGCGCCGGTCTCCTGCTGGATCGCGTTGATGACCTTGCCCTTGGGGCCGATGATCTCGCCGATCTTGTCGATCGGAACCTCCATGCTGAAGATCTTCGGTGCGTAGGGCTTCACATCCTTGTTGGGTTCCTTGATCGCGGCCAGCATGACATCGAGGATCTTGAGACGCGCCTCGCGCGCCTGGCGCAGAGCCTGGGCGAGGATGTCTGCGGGAAGTCCGTCGATCTTCGTGTCGAGCTGCAGCGCCGTGACAAAATCCGAGGTGCCTGCAACCTTGAAGTCCATGTCGCCAAATGCGTCCTCGGCACCCGAGATGTCGGTCAGGGTCGTGTAACGGCCCTCTGCGTAGACAACGCCCATCGCGATTCCCGCGACAGGTGCCTTGATGGGAACACCGGCATCCATCAGCGAAAGCGTCGAGCCGCAGACCGATCCCATTGAGGTCGAACCGTCCGAACTCAACACATCGGAGACGAGACGCAAGGTGTAGGGGAAATCCTCCTGCGCGGGTATGACGGGAAGAAGTGCGCGCTCTGCGAGCATGCCGTGACCGATGTCACGCCGGCGCGGTCCCATCATGCGTCCCGGCTCCCCGACCGAATACGGCGGGAAGTTGTAGTGGTGGATGTAGCGCTTCGTGTCATCGACGCCGATCGTGTCGATCAACTGGTT
>DAIDIA010000305.1 GCA_027459565.1 Acidimicrobiaceae bacterium
GAGGTTTGCGATGATTGATAATCCCGTTGCGATACACATCGGAAATGACGAGGTCACCTGCGGGGGCCTGAGCGTAGGTCCTTCAGCTGTGCGACGAACTCATCAAATCTGTGGGAGGGCGCACCCAGTCGACTCGTGGGCTCAAGATCACTTCGAGAGAGCGACCGAAAGCACGAGGAGCACGATCAAGGTCCCGAGGACGTAGGTGACGTAGGCATTCACCTTTCCATGATGCATGCGAGCGAGCAGCCGCGCGGCTCCGGTGAGCTGGGTCGCCAACACGTTCAGCACCAGCCGATCGACCAAGTGGACAGGCTCGTGCGAGCGTCGGATCGCCACGCGAAAATGCTGGGCGACCGTCTCCTCGGTGTCTTCGACAGTACGGGGTCGAAGGATCGCATCGAAGACCACCCGCACGGGATTGGAGAACCCCGTTGCAGTGTATGTCATTTCAGGGAAGAGCTGTCGGACGCCACCGTCCCACCGCGTCTCGCGTAAAATCCGCCGCCTCCGAGTGGTCCAGCGCACGATACCCACCGCGGCGGCGAGCAGGATAACGAAGACGACAGCGCCGTACGAAGTTGACATGGCGAACACGACGGGGTTATCGGCGCCGCCGCGGTGCAGGACGACGAGACCACGTCCGGGAAGGATGCTGGAGCCGGTTTCGGCACCCAGCTCGTGGAATTCGGATATGAACTTGCGCGGAAGAGCCGTATGGTCCGGATTCGAGGCAAAAAAGGCCGGCACGAGTGTTCGCGTCGCACTCCCGTCTCCCAGTCGCTCGAGCGTCCCGCTCAGGGCCGGAATGACGCAAGTCGGCGTGACGCCGAGAACGAGAGAGAGTGCCGCGAGTGCCCCCATGGGGAAGAGCATCGAGGCGGGCGCCTCGCTCGCCGATTCGGCGGACTTCGAGCGCGCGTGCCCGAGAAACGTAAAAGCGAATGCCTTCACGAAGCAGGTGACGGCGAGTGCGGCAGTGAGCGCCAGCGTCACGCCAGCGAGCGCGAAGATGAGCTTCACGGCGCTCGATGAGAGCTCGGCGCTGCGCAGAATCGCCTGCAACGTGAGCCACTCGCTCACAAATCCGCTGAACGGGTACATCGCGGCGATCGAGAGCGCGCCCACGAGGAAAAAGAGCGCAGTCCACGGCATCACGCGGATCAGACCCCCGAGTTGGTCGAGATCGCGCGTTCCCGCTCGCCCATCGACCGCGCCCGCGCCGAGAAAGAGCAGGGCCTTGTACACGGAATGATTGGTCATGTGATAGAGCGCCGCGACAAACGCGATGTCGGCGAGAGTGGGTCGACCCGCGGCGGAGAACACGAATCCCGCGCCGAGACCCGCGACGATGATCCCCATATTCTCGATCGAGCTGTGCGCCAGCATCGTTTTCGCATCGTTCTCCGTCGTGGCATAGAGAATCCCAACGAATGCCGAAACGGCGCCGACGACGAGCGCGAGGAGACCGGGACCCATGAGATGCACCGGTAACAGATCCAGGTTCACCCGCACGATGCCGTAGATCCCGAGATTGAGAATGACGCCGGAGAGAAGCGCCGAGACGTTGGCCGGGGCCACGGGGTGC
>DAIDIA010000306.1 GCA_027459565.1 Acidimicrobiaceae bacterium
GTAACCGAGGGCCTTGGCGATGTCGGCAGCGACCGCGGCAGCCTGATCTGCGGCGATTGGTGACTGGGTGCGGATGATCGAGGAGAGGGGCTCGCCATCGATGTACTCCATGACGATGAAGTAGGTGTTCTCCGACTCTCCCCAGTCGAAGATCTGCACGATATTGGGATGCGAGAGGTTTGCAGCAGCCTGAGCCTCCCTGCGGAAGCGCTCCACGAATGAGGTGTTCGTGGACAGTTCCGGATAGAGAACCTTGAGCGCGACGGGTCGATCGAGCAGGATGTCATGCGCGAGGTAGACGTGCGCAGTGCCGCCGCGCGCGATCTGGCTGCGCAGTTCGTAACGGCTGTTATAGATCGAGTTGGGGGTCTGAGTCATGCCTCGTACAGCCTACGCAGTCTCGATCGGTCATTTGGCGTGATTGCGGGCGCGTCTGGTGCGTAAACGTGGATCATTTGGCACCCAAGAGATACGCATCGATCACCTTCGCGACAATCGGTCCGGCGATGATGGCGCCGGTCTCCGAGCAGCCGATGGCGGACTGTGCCGGTACAACTGCAGCGACGGCGATCTTGGGAACGTCAGTCGGACCGGCCGGGCCGAAGGCGACGAGCCAGGTCGAGGAGCAGTTCGCCGTTCCCGTCTCCGCGGTACCCGTCTTCGCAGCGATGTTGAGCCCCGGTGGGAAGAGCCCAGAGGCGGTACCGCCGGTGACGACTCCGCGCATCAGCTGGCGCACGCCATCCGCTGTGTCTTGGGAGGTGGCGACGCGGTACGTGTGGGGCCTGTAGGTGGTGACGATCTGACCCTGATTGTTGACGATCGCGCTCATGAGATGTGGTGCCATGATGATGCCGTTGTTGGCGATCCCCGCGACAATGAGTGCGTTCTGGAGAGCGGATTCAGTGACGTTCTCCTGTCCGATCGCGGAGTACGCAACGCCTGGCAGGTTGCTCGGTCCGATCGCAACTCCCGAGCCCGATGGGCAGTCGCTCACGTTGTAGGCGGTGTTCTCGAGCGGCGGGAAACACGGGGTCGCAACCTCGCTCGAGGGGATGTCGATCGGTGGTTTCTGGTTGAATCCGAATGCCGCAGCCTCCTGGGAGAGAGCGTCCGCGCCGAGCTCGAGCCCGATCTTTCCGTACGCCGTGTCGCACGAGATGGCAAGCGCCAATGCGAGTGTGCCTCCGCACTTCTCTCCGCCGAAGTTGTGCAGCTTGAGGTTCGTCTCGGGCAACGTCAGGGCAGTGAGCTTTGGGAAGATCTGCGTTTCGATGCTCGGTTGGTGGTCAAAGATCGCCGAAGTCGTGACGACCTTCATCGTCGAGCCGGGATTGTAGGTGCGTGCCGTCGCCGCGTTGACGAGGGGAGAGGCGCCGCTGTTTGGGTTGAGCGACTTGAAATAGGCTGCGACCTTGGTGGGGTCGTGTCCAGCCATCTGGTTCGGGTCGAAGTTCGGCTTGCCATACATCGCGAGGATGTTGCCGTTGCGCGGATCGATCGCCACGACGGCCCCCTGACTGTATGGGGCAAGAGCCTGTTCTGCCACCTTCTGGAGTGAATAGAGCACCGTCGTCGCGACCGTATCGGTCCCCGCCTGCTCGGTGAGCAGTCCGCGAAGGGAGTTCGCGCTCGCCTGGTGTTTGATCAGGTACTGGTTGTACTGGTACTCAAGGCCTGTCGAGTTGGCGTCGACAACGTCGTAGTACCCGGTCACCTCTGCAAACAGCGGGCCGTCTGGGTAGATTCGCTTTGGCCCGAAGGGGTCGTGTGGATTGTTCGGGCCAGAGTTCGCCAGGATGTGACCGTCCGCGCTGACGATGTCGCGGCGCGTGACCGCGTAGGGGTCGGTTACTCCGGGGAGAGGCGGCTGGTACTGCGACGCGTTCAGGGCAGCCGCCTGACGAACCTGGAGGTTATTGAGCTGGAGGAAGAGCAGCGTGAAACACGCGGTCAGCACCAAAAGCATCGTGCGGATGCGTTTATCCATTTCCCGACCCCGTGGCATTCGATGCGTTCAGCGCGGCGATGGCCGCCTGTTCGTTTGCGAGATTCTTGACGATCTGCTGCGCGACCGCATACGAGGGTTCGAGCATCCCCTCCTCGATGAGCGGGAGGTTTGCCGGGAGCACCGCGCTGATCTTGAGCGGAGTCTGCTCCGCGAGCGTCGGCTTGAACCAGAGGAACCCGCCGGGTCGACCGTTGAAGATCGCTACATATTGGTGGTTGATGCCGATGTAGTAGCTGGCCTTGTCGAACCACACGGTGAATCCGAGCGCTCCGCCCAGCACGAGCACCAAGGCGAAGCTGAAGAGTGCGACGCGGAAGGTCACGAGCTGTTCGCCGAGGCGTTGTCCCGCGCGGCCCGCTGAATGCCTGGCACGCCGGTCTTGTGGAAGAGGGTCTGCGGTGCGCTGGAACCGCGACTGCAATGGACTGGATGCGGCCGGGTTTGGCTTGTCCTCGACCGCGATATCGGCAACGACCACCGTGATGTTGTCATTCCCTCCGTGATCGAGCGCGCGTCGGATGAGCGCGTATGCCGCGTCGGCCGGCTCCGGATTCGCAATCAGGATCTCTTGGATGACGGCGTCGGAGCACTCATTCGTCAAGCCGTCGCTGCACAGGAGAAATCGGCTTCCGGGATTCGCTGCCAACGTCCAGTTGTCGACCTCGACGCGGTCATTGATACCGATCGCGCGGGTCATCACATGGCGATAGGGATGAACCTCCGCCTCTTCTGAGGTGATCTCCTCCTGGCGCAGCATCTCCTCGACGAGGCTGTGGTCCTCGGTTAGGCGCTCGAGCTCGCCATCTTCGAGGCGATACGCCCGCGAATCGCCGACATTGATCAGCGCGATCCTGTCACCGCTCCGGTGAGGGACCAATGCGATGGCAACGAGGGTGGTGCCCATGCCATGGAGTTCGTCGACCTCTTCCGCGCGGTCGAAAATCTCCTGGTTGACCTTTCGGGTTCCCGCGAGAAGTCCCTTGGCGCTTGCGTTGGCATGGAAGGCGTGCACCAACCCGGACACCGCGGACTGCGCGGCCACCTCACCCCCTGCGTGTCCACCCATGCCGTCTGCGACGATGCAGAGTCTTTCGTTCGCGTAGACCGCATCCTGATTTGTCGCCCTGGCATTCCCGACGTCGGTGGCACTCGCGGTTCGGAAGATGGTCATAGGAGATATCCGGGGTGCTTAATGTCGGACCTCGAGCACAGTGCTGCCGATCTGCACTCGGTCACCTCGATCGACGACAACGGGATCCTCGATGCGTTCTTCGTTGACAAAGGTGCCATTTGTGGACCCGAGGTCTTCCACGACAGCGTCAAGACCTTGAAGAAAGATGCGCGCGTGCACGGCCGAGGCGAACGTGTCTTGAGCGAGACTCACACTGCACATCGGCGATCGTCCAAAGGTCAGCTCACTGACAAGTTCGATCGTCTCGCCGCGGTACTCACCCTCGGTAATGCGAAGACGGTATGGAGTCTTGCGATCGAGTCGATCTTCATGTAGCTCATTGGCACGTGAACCTGCGCCGCGAGTTCGTCTTGCATCTACAAGAACCATGCGCGCTGCGTAGATGAAAAAGAGCCAGAGCAGTGCGAGGAAGAAGTACTTCAGTATTTCAAGGAGTCCGTGCGTCATGAATAGTTATCCGGTCAGTTCGATTCGAATCGCAGCGTTGTCGCACCGATCGTAATCACGTCGCCGTTGTTAAGGCGATGCCGCGTGATGAGAGCGTTGTTTACCCGCGTCCCGTTTGTCGAGGAGAGATCGATGATCACGACCGCTCCACCCTCGCGTCTGAGCTCCGCGTGGCGACGCGAGGCATTCGTGTCATTTATCTGTATCTCGCACTCCTCGAGTCGACCGATCGTGAGTGGCACGTTCCCTATCCCAACCCGTCGTCCATCTTCAAGCACGACGCTTCCCGAGAGGATCTCTTCGCCCTCCGATACCGAGGTCTCGATGGTGAAGGTGCTCTTGGCAAGCGAGGAGTTCTTCGCGATGGTGACCTCGACTGGTCCGACGAAGCTGTAGCGAGAGCTTTGGGCGTGCTCCTGGGCTGCGTCGACAAGTTCCTCGGCCAGAACATCGAGGAATGATCCGAAGCGTTCGAAATCATCGGGGGAGAGGTTGATCTCGAAGACGTTGGGACTGATGAGTCCGCGCACCGATACCGCACGATGGAGGTCCATTTCGCGCGTCAATCGCTTGCCGAGTTCGACTGGCTGGAGCTGGCCCCGGAAGGCCTTCGCGAACGTCCCCTCGACCAATCGCTCAAGCCGGTGCTCGAACTGCTGGAGTCCCATTTCCTAAACACTACCTGCGCTGTCGTTGTCGTATCTATCGCGGGCTATCCTGAACTGCTGCTTCGGGCGAGTGGCGGAATTGGCAGACGCGCAGGATTCAGGTTCCTGTGTCCGTAAGGATGTAGGGGTTCAAGTCCCCTCTCGCCCACAACCGCGGTTGTGAACAGCAGTTTCGGGTCCCCTTGTTCGCAGATCCATCGGTGGACCGGGAGTCTCAGGTTGATCTTGGT
>DAIDIA010000307.1 GCA_027459565.1 Acidimicrobiaceae bacterium
CAACTGTGCGCATCGGGGGTTGCGAGGTTGGGGTCGCAACTCTGGCCGCGGGAGGCTTCTGCTGCATGGTGCTCGGACTTCGCGGCACGGTCGGGTCCTTCGTCGGAGGTCCACGCCGAAATTTTGGACTCTGTGGTCCAACGATGGGACCTTCGCGAATCGGAGTGTTGCTTTGCCGGGACGATGACTCCTCGGTCACTGCTGATCGATGCGTCGCGTGCGAGTGCCCGGTGTCAGGTTTGCACGGATCGCGCGTGCCTCGAGGAGTGCCTTCGCGGACGGTACGAGCTGTAGACGATGCAGCCAAGCGCGGACACGAGGGCAATCAGCACGAGCAGCCCGACGGGGACACTGCTCTTGTAGGTGAAGGTGACGGTGTGTCTTCCCGGCGATACCCGTACGCCCACATAGGCCGGAGCGATCATCTGCGTTGTCGCTTTTCTCCCGTCGACGCGCACCTGCCAACCCGGGTCATACGAGGCCTTCAGCAGTACGACCGCCACGCGCCGCGCATCGATCGTCGCGCGCGCGTAGCCCGCACCGAGGGTGATCTGGGACGAGATGACGGCGCCCGGTGCGGACACCGGTAGGGACGTGGCATCGAGGACCGTCTCGCGCGCGACCGTCGGCGCGGGAGGGGGAGCTCCTGCGAAGCCCACGGTCAGATAGCGTGCCTGTCTTGCGAGGTCGGAGCGCACGAACGACGCGGTCCTCATCCCGATGTTGGTCCGATCCGCGCTCAGTGAGCCCACGGTATCGACGACCTGGACAACGCCGCTCGAGTGGAGCTGCCAGAGCACATACGGGCCGCGCGTCAGGAACCTCGCCGCGTCCGGCGGCGGTGCTCGGTCGGTCGGGTAGATGCACCAGCGCACACCAAAGAGCGGGAAGTCCGCTGGGATGTTGTCGTCGAAGTAGACCTCGGGATCGGTCATCAGCGATGCGGTGCGAAGCGTGTATCCGACGACATCGAGATTGAACCGGGTGAGGTACTTGAAGACCGGTACCTCGCCGACCGTCAGCGATGACCCCCATCCTCCGATCTCGTCGCGCGGCACCGGGAGTCCCGCGTAGACGCGCCCGCCGTCGGCAGCGATCACGGAGATGATCGGCGCGATGACCGCGCCGGCCCCGCTGTCGGCGCGTGCCTGGAAGGCGATGTTCGCAGCCTCGGCGCGGTCGATGGTGAGGATCTGGGTCCAGCAGGGCATCAGGACGAGAAGAAGCGCGAAGAACCACAGCGCACGCTCGGCGACCTGGACCATCGCGCTTGTCTCGTCGGGCACATTCAGTGCAGTGCGGAGCTGGCGATAGGCCGCGCCGGTCGCGCGAGCGAGCCAACCGAGGAAGGCCGCGGCGATGACGAGTCCCGCGAGCTGGACGCCCATGAGGAAGCGCCGCAGGAAGAGGTCCTCGCTGCCGGGCAGCAGTCGGAACCACGCGCCAAAGGTCGTGCGGCCAAAGAAGAGCAAGAGCGTGGCGACGAAGAGCACGAGGAGATTGCGTGCGCGAGCGTCCGCGCGCGCGCGCACGATCATGCCGACAAGGCCGAGACCGACGAGGAGGGTGAGCACGCCGAGTCGGTGGGCATCGAAGAGCTGACCGCAGACGAGCCAGGAGAGGATCCTCCGTGCGCCGTAGGAGTTGACGTCGGGACCATGGACCAAGAACTCGTTGACCGACGCCCACGGTCGGAGCCAGAGCAGCGGCACGGTGATCCAGGCGCTCGTCAGTGTGACCGACAACGCGAGGACCAAGAGCCGGCGAAGGCGCAGGCGAGCGGGAACCGAGCAGGTGGCGAACGCGACGACGATCCCGAGGACCGCGAGATATCCCGTGAAGTAGTGGAATGCCATCGTCGCGCTGACAGACAGCGCCGCGGGCGCCATTGCCCGTCGGCTCTGCGTCGCGCGCCAGGTGAAGCCCCACGCGAGGGGGAGGGTCCACATCGCGAACAGCTGGCTCCAGAGGCCATAACCGATCGAGAGATAGGCCTGCTGCTCGTAGCCGATGCCGAGCGTGCTGACGATCAAGGGTGAGAGCAGCGCCCCGAGGGAGGCCGTCAGCCGGTCGAAGCCGAGCAGGCGGATCGCGCAGTAGATGCTGATCGGCCAGGTGGCGAGCAGGAGGTAGAGCATCCACGCGTAAGCCGTGTTCGCGCCGATGATCGTTCCCAGCCCTCCGGTGAGCATCGCGCCGAGACTCTGGTAGTG
>DAIDIA010000308.1 GCA_027459565.1 Acidimicrobiaceae bacterium
GGTCGTCGAGAAGCGCGAGGTCCGAGAGGCCTTTGGCGAGAAGCGGGAGTATCTCATCCTCCGTCTCGCCTACGGCGAACTGACGCTGATGGTTCCCTCCGACAAGACCGACGAGGTCGGTCTTCGGGAGGTCATCAACGACGAGGAGGTCGAAGAGGTGTTCTCGGTGCTTCGTGCGAAAGAGGCGCGCATGCCGACGAACTGGTCGCGTCGTTACAAGAATCACGTGGAGATGCTCAAGTCCGGCGATGTCTACCAGGTCGCCACGGTGGTGCGAAACCTCTCGATCCGCGACAAGGACAAGGGCCTGTCTGCGGGCGAGAAGCGCATGCTCGGCCGGGCCCGCGAGGTTCTCGTCTCTGAACTCACCTTCGCGCTCGGCGTCGACAAGGACGAGGCCGAGGCACGTCTCGCTGCGGCACTTCCCTAGACGCCTCGAGTCGGAAACGGCGCGGAGCCCGATTCGGTGTTCACGAGGAGCGAGATCTGGGCGATTGTCGTCGCCGGCGGTGACGGCCGCCGTTTTGGTGCGCGCAAGCAGTTTCTCGATCTCAAGGGGATCAATGTCCTCGACCGCTCCGTGCAGGCTGCGCGCGCCGTTGCCGAACGTGTCGTCGCGGTGGTTCCTGCCTCCGCGCTCATGGACGAGAGTGTTCATGGCGGAGCAGACGTCGTCGTCGCCGGCGGGGCCGATCGCGCGGCGAGCGTGCGTGCAGGACTTTCCGCCGTGCCCGAAAACACGCCGGTCATCATCGTCCACGACGCCGCGCGGCCCCTGGCGAGCGAGGACCTCTTCTTGCGCGTGATCGCGGCGCTCGACGAGGGTATCGACGGAGTCGTGCCCGGCGTCGCCGTGACCGACACCGTCAAGCGCGTGCTCGACAACCGCGTGCTCGAGACCCTCGATCGCGACGCGTTGATCGCGGTGCAGACCCCCCAGGCGTTTCGTGCATCGGCGCTGAGATCCGCGCACGAGAGTGGCATGAGCGCGACCGATGACGCTGGCCTCGTGGAGATCAACGGCGGCACCATCGCCGTCGTTGCGGGAGAGTCGCGTAACATCAAACTGACCGAACCATCCGATGTCGACATCGCGCTTGGCTATATCGACGAGACCGATAAGGAGGCCGCGCGATGAACGAGCAACGCATCGGTCTTGGCATCGATCTTCATCGCTTCGCCACTACCGCGGACGATCGCCCGCTGGTACTCGGTGGAGTCACCTTCTCCGGCGAGCGGCCGCTCGTCGGCCACAGCGATGCCGATGCCGTCGCACACGCGATCGGCGATGCGGTTCTCGGCGCTGGCGGGATCGGGGATCTCGGCACCCACTTTCCCGACACCGACCCCAGATGGAAGGACGCGAACTCACTCGAACTGCTCGCGGCCTGTGTCGAGCTCGTCGCCCGCGACGGATGGAGGCTCGTCAACGCGGACTGCACGATCATCACCGAGACACCGAAGATCGCACCGGTCCGTGAGGAGATGATGGAACTCCTCACCGCGGCAGCAGGCGGTCCCGTGCACGTGAAGGCGACGCGCCCGGAGGGACTTGGAGCACTCGGTCGTGTCGAGGGGGTGTCATGCCTCGCGGTCGTCCTCCTCGGCCGATGAACCCGCGTCCAGGACGGACCGGTCGACGGGGAGGGGATCGGTCGCGAGGGCCACGCGGGAACGCCCCCGCGCTCGCCGGTGGACTTGGAGGAGACCAGGTCGAGGGGCGACAGGCCGTGCGCGAGCTTCTATGCAGCCGCGGTCGGGCAATCGATGCGGTCTACGTCGCCAGCGATCGCGAGCCGGCGCCGATCGTCTCGGAGATCATCGATCTTGCGGATGAGCGCGGTGTCTTGCACATGGTCAGCTCCTATGAGATCGACGCGATGGCAAGGAGCGATGTCCCCCAGGGCGTCATCGCGAGAGCCGAACCACTGCGCATCGCGACACTCGGCGAACTCTGCGCGCCCGTGGGGGGTCGTGCACCCTTTCTCGTCGTCTTCGATGGTGTGACCGATCCCCACAACCCCGGAGCGGTGCTGCGGAGCGCGCTCTCGGCAGGCGCGACCGGCGCGGTGCTTGCCCGACACCGTTCCGTACACGTCACCCCCGTGGTCGCCAAGGCCGCTGCGGGCGCGATCGAATACCTTCCGATCGCACTCGTCGCGGGGATTCCCGGTGCGCTCGCCGACCTGAAGACCGCGGGGATCTGGACGGTCGGGCTCGATGCCGACGGAGAGCGCAGCGTCGATGACCTCGCGGTGTCCACCGAGCCGATTGCCCTCGTCTTTGGAGCCGAGGGCAGGGGTCTCGCTCCTCTGACGCGCAACCGATGCGAGATCCGTGCCCGGATCGACCTGCTGGGCCCCCTCGCATCACTCAATGTCTCGGCCGCCGCCGCCGTCGCCTGCTTCGCCGTCGCCAGACAAAGGGCCGAGGGCTCCTAGGTCACAGCGAGGCGGTCGGCTCCGATCGGTCTCCCAGAAAGAATGCGGGCCCGTCGACATTGCCGACGGGCCCAGCGTTTCCCCCCAAACAGTGGAGCCGTGGCCCCACCCCATCTGTTTAGCACATGGAATCCATCGCCACAAATGATAGAGGTGCCTCTCCTTAGCTGCGGTCCTTCATCGGCACGTAGGGTCGCTCCGGTGCGCCGGTGTAGATCTGGCGCGGACGGGCGATGCGGGTGTTGGCCTCAAGTGACTCCGTCCAGTGCGCCAGCCAGCCCGAGGTGCGCGCGATGGCGAAGAGCACCGGGAACATCTCGACGGGGAAGCCCATCGCCTGGTAGATGATGCCCGAATAGAAGTCCACGTTCGGATACAGCCTGCGGCTGATGAAGTACTCGTCCGCGAGGGCGACCTCTTCGAGCTTGAGGGCGATGTCAAGGAGCGGGCTCTTTCCCGTCACCTCGAAGACGTCGTATGCGATCCGCTGGATGATCTTCGCCCGCGGATCGTAGTTCTTGTAGACGCGGTGACCAAAGCCGAACAAAAGGCCCTTGCCCTCCTTGACCGACTTGATGAAAGCGGGGACATTCTCGATCGAACCGATGTCACTGAGCATCCGCAGTACCTCTTCGTTCGCTCCGCCGTGGCGCGGTCCGTAGAGCGCGGCGATCGCCGAGGCGGTCGACGAATAGGGATCGGCGTGACTTGACCCGACCACGCGCATCGTGGTCGTCGAGCAGTTCTGCTCGTGATCCGCGTGCAAGATGAACAGCACCTCGATCGCACGGGCAAGTCGGGGGTCCGCGACGTAGTGGGGCTCGGCGATCTTCCACATCATCGAGAGGAAGTTCTCGGCGAAGCTCAGGTCGTTGTCGGGATAGACAAAGGGCATACCGACGCTGAAACGATGCGCCGCCGCCGAGAGGGTCGGCATCTTCGCGATCAGCCGGACCGTCTGGAGATAGCGAGAAGCGGGGTCGAAGATCTCCTTCGCGTCGGGGTAGAAGGTCGAGAGGGCCGCAATCGCCGAGACGAGCATGCCCATCGGGTGCGCGTCGTAGTGGAAGCCCTCGAGGAAGCGCTTGCGGACGTTCTCATGGATGAACGAGTGCTGGGTGATGTCCTTCGTCCACTTGGCGAGCTGGACCTCATTGGGGAGCTCACCGTGCAAGAGCAGGTAGGCGACCTCGAGATAGGTCGAGTGTTCCGCGAGCTGTTCGATGGGTATGCCGCGGTACCTCAGGATCCCCGCGTCACCGTCGATGTAGGTGATTGCACTCTCGCACTCCGCGGTCGCGCCGAAGGCCGGGTCGTAGAACCAGATTCCCGGAAGGAGCTTCGACCACTCGGCGCCACTTACGCCGCCATCCCTGATCGGGATCTCGAGTGATTTACCGGTGCGGTTGTCGGTGATGGTGACGCTCTCAGCCACTTTTTTGCGGTCTCCTCGTGCTCAGTGTTTCGCCACAGAGTTGGCGGTCCCGATCCTACGCCCGATCGGTCAAATATGACGAGTCGGGGTCCGCCAGAACCCCCGTGGATGAGTCGTCGATCCGCGAACGCCGAACCGCGCCGTCGGCGCGCCCCGGACCCGGCGCACGTGGGGTCGATCGCCGCCTCGATGACGCCGACCAACGCAGACGAAGGACGTCTTTAGCTGGCGGCGATCACCGCGGAGAGTATCCCGAGCGTCACCAGTACGAGGGCGGTGACGATCCGGATGATCCGGGGGTTCACCCATTGCATCAGGCTCTTTCCTCCGACGACTGCGATCGCCGCGACGCTCGACAGCGCGAGCATCGCTCCGATCCCGACCGAGAGCGGGGAGTGGTATTTGGCCGCGAGATTCGCGGTCAGGATCTGGGTGAGGTCCCCCCATTCGGCGAGGAAGATCACGACGAAGGCAGTGACAAAGACCTGGCGGTGCGTTGCGGCCTCCTTGACCGCGAGCTCCTCCTCGCCCTCCTCGCGTTGTTCCTCGTCCTTCGCCTCGCGGATCGCGACCGCTGCTCCGACGATGAACATCGCGGCGACCACGGCATCGACCGTGTGCGGAGAGAGCAGATGAAACAGGGCGACGCCCACGCTGACGGCGATCGCCACGTGAACGACGAAGGCAGCCGTCGCCCCGATCCAGACCGTGCGCGGTCGACCCTTGGTCGCGAGGATCAGCGAGGCAAACATCGTCTTGTCGGGGAGTTCACCGAGGAAGATGATCGGGAAGACACTGAAGATGACAGAGGGGTGCATCGGCACTAGGCGTTCGGAGTCACGAGCGCTCCGGTGTCCGAGCGCAATACGTGGAGAGAGGCAGTCGGATCAGGACGCGCGATCGACTCCGGCATGATTCCACTCTAGGTCCCGCCAGATCGACCGTCCCGACGACGCCGCGTCGGCATTGGCCCGATCAGAGGTGCGCGAACGCAAGATGCTCAAAGACGATCGCCGTCGCCAAACAAGACAGCGGAGCGATGACGGCACCGATGAGGGCGAAGGTACGAATCGACGGCTTCGCGCCCTCCGCCCGGCTGATGCGCAGCCACAAGAGCGTAGAGAGGGCACCGAAGATGAAGAGGTTCGGACCGAGGTCGACGCCGATGAGCAGGGCCTCGGGATGAGGCGGACGCTGGGCGGAGAGCAGCATGGTTGCCGGAAGGTTGTTGAGCGCGTTCGCCAGACCCGCGCCGACACCGACGGTCTCGATTGGAGAGAGCGATCCCAGCAGTCGGTGGGGGATGTCCCAGATCCTTGCGAGCACGCCCGCCGTGGCCGCGATGACGAAGAGTCCGACAAGCAGCTCGAGATTCGCCGCGCGGAGCGTCGTCGCAACATTCATCCGACGCGTGAGCGATGACTGGCCGAGCACGAGCGCCACGCCGAGCACGAAGATCTCGATCGCGGGGTCCTTGAGGACGAGGACGAGCACGGTCGCCGCGACAACTCCGACGATGCCGAGGCCGGCGCGAAATGGCATCACCTCGATCCGGGTATCGCCGCGGACCCCGAGCTCACGCCACTGCCAGATCATGATCACGAGCGCAGTGATGATGATGGCCGTGATCCACGGGGGAAACATCGCCAGCGCGAACCGTGCACCGGTGACATGGATCGAGGAGACAACGAGCAGGTTCGTCAGGTTCGAACCCGGCAAGAGCAACGACGCGGCGTTCGTCATGAAGATCGAGCCATAAAGGAATGCCCGATCGTCGAGGTTCCGCTGTCGTGCAACCTGCAAGATGATCGGAGTCAAAAAGACAATCGATGTGTCGAGGTTCAAGATGACCGTAACGACTGCAACGAGTGCCATCATGGCGAGATAGAGTGTGCGCGCGCTGCCGGGCAGCCGCGCGATCCGAAATCCCATCCAGGCAAACAATCCGTCCGATGCCGCGACCTGTCCGATGAGCAAGAGCCCGGTGACGAACACAAACGGGGGCCAGGTCTGCGCGAGCGAGTGCGCAAGTGTCGTCACTGGATCATCGGTGTGCAGGCTCCATGGGACCAGGGAGGGATGCGTCGCATGGACATGGAGCGATTGTAATGATCCTTCCGGTCGTTGAGTTCGTCCACGAAGGGCAAGGTTCCTAAGAGTCGTTGTGAAGAGCGCCGATCGTATACTTGCGCCATGTCCGAACTCTGGGAGTCGACGTATCGATCGAAGCAGGCAATGGAGCGCTCCTGGACACAGGAGGTACCCCGCGAGTCACTCGAACTCATCGATCGGGTCACGCTTCGTCCGGACGATCCGATCATCGATATCGGAGGAGGCGCCTCTGTGCTCGCGGAGGTCCTTGTCTCGCGCGCGTTCGGCGACATCACGGTGCTTGATATCTCACCCTCGGCAATCGCAGAGTCGCGAGATCGTATCGAGGCTATCTCTGGGGTGCGATCTGGCGTCGAGTGGATCGTCGCGGATGTAACGACCTTTATTCCGACGCGAAGCTATGCGCTCTGGCATGACCGCGCGGTGTTTCATTTTCTCGTCGATCCGCGCGATCAGGAGCGCTACGTGCAGTGCGCAGCCGGTGCGGTCGCGGAGGGAGGGTCACTCATCATCGCAACCTTCTCTCCTGATGGCCCGGAGATGTGTTCGGGTCTTCCGGTCAGACGCTGGTCCTCGGACGAACTTGCAACTCGGTTCGCCACAAGTTTCGATGCGGTCGAGCACTTCCAGCGCGACCATCGCACGCCCTGGGGCGCCACACAGTCGTTCACGTGGATGTTGATGCGCCGTCGCGAGTCTCGTGTCCGTCAGTAGTCGAACCAGCGCATCTGGTTTGCTCGAGGGGAGGCGGTTGCGGATGTACGCGTCGCGATGGACGTCGCCACGTGTCACGTCGCGTCGCTCGGCCGCGGCGGCGGATGACCGTCGGGCGCTGTTTGGAGATGACGCGCCCTTTAGAGCCGGAGATTCGCTCCATCTGCGTCGACAGGTGCAATAGTGGGACGAAGTCCCCGAGTCAGGTAGCGTGCAACAAAGTGGAAACTGAATCCCCGGATCATGAGGGAACGGAAGGTGCACCGGCCCCACCGCATCCGAAAGAGCCCCGTCGCAGGGGTCGCCCACGGCTCACCGAGGGTCCCGCGGTCACGCGTGAGGACATCATCCGCGAGGCGCTCGTCTCCCTGACCGGAAACGGCGTCGCGGGCCTTGTATTGAGAGATGTCGCTCGACGCCTCGGTGTCTCCTTGCCGTCGATCCAGAGGCACTTTGCGACCAAGGACGATCTCTGGCGTGCCTGTGTCGATTCGGTCATCTCCGAGACTCCCATCCGGGACGATCTCGATCAAGATGAGGTGGGAGACGTCGGTGCCCAGGTGGAGGTGTACATCAAGCAGCTCGTGCGTCGCACCGCCCTCTATCCGAACACGACGGCCGCGATGTGGAACGATTTCGACCCCGGAGCGGACGAGCGGCTCGCGTATCTTGCTGCTCGTATGGCGCCACGCGTTGAGATCGCACGCAACCGCTTCTCCATGGCCGTCGCGCTCGGAGTCTTTCGTGACGTCGACCCGAACGTCTTCTTCGCGCTGGTCGCGCTCGGCGTGAGTTCACTCGGAAGGTCGAAGTATCCGCTGCAACAACTCTTTGGAATCGATTTCGAGAATGCGGCCGCTCGTGATGCCTTCTCGGAGGCCCTGTCCGACATCTTGCTCCACGGGCTCAGACCCAGAGAGTAAAGGGGCTAGAGGCGCTCGGAGGTTCCGGCGTCGACATCCGCGCGCAACGTGCCAGACCGGCACGATTTGGTCGCCCCGGGGAGGAGATGCCGATTGCTCGCGATCAGCCGATAGGCAGATGGGGCGATCAGTCGAAACGGGACGACGTCGATGAGTCGTCCAAGGTACCTCCATCGCGACCGGGAGCTCGCGAGCGCAGCACCAATCGCTGCGTGCCCGCTCAGGCACGAGTCTCCGACAATCCACCAGACGGAGGTGTTCACCTGGTCTCGGGTCAGACCGAGGTCGGCGAACTCCGTCGTATCGAGCTCCTGTGAGGCGAGGAACGTAATGGTTTCCGTCGCAGTGTGACGCGCGAGCCACTTCATGGCACGCGTGCACAGACCACAGGAGCCGTCATAGACGAGGATCGGACGAATCGGCCGCGGCTTCGCCGCGACCGCGCGCGAGCGCGCGGAGTCGTCAGCGCGAGAGCTGTGCATCGCCGAGCACCTCCTTGAAGAACTGACCCCTCTCGTCGGAGCGGAAGAACGAATGACCTCCCTCGAAGCTGACAAGGCGCGAGCCCGATATCGCCTGGTGGATCTCCTCGGCTCCTCGGTATGCGGCGGTAATGTCGCGCCTTCCGTGCAAGATCAGCGTCGGAACCGCGATGCGCTTGGACTGGGTGACGCTGTCATAGTCAAGAGCCGCGGCGTGCTGGTTGACGAACGCGTACCAGGGCTGACGGTACTGCGGACGCAGACCGGGGATCTGGCGCAAGATGAACGAGAGGCGAAGCGGGAGCGACATCCGTTGCCCGACGACCCGTCGCGCAAGCACACTCACCAGTATCAGTTCTCCTACCCGCTGCGGGTAGCGCACCGCGAGATCGACGGCGATCCGGCTGCCGAGCGAGATCCCGAGTACGCGCGCGTCGGTGATCGAGAGCTCCTCGAGCAGCCCCTCGAGATCGTCGGTCATCTGCGAGATCGAGTAATCCTCCCTCGGCTTGTCCGTGCGGCCGGCCCCCCGGTTGTCGTACGCGATCACCCGGTAGTGCGGTGCGAGCTCCTCGATCATCCAGCGATAGTTCGTGATGTCGGATCCCAGTCCGAGGATCAAGACGAACGGCTCGCCCTCTCCGTGGACCTCGTAGTAGGTTGAAAGGCCCCGATGCGACAGATATGGCACGTCGGAACGTTACCGCCGCCAAGCAGCGTTCCGACTCACAACGCCGTGCCGGGCACCGGGGGAGGCACGACCCCTCGCCGCTGCCCGAGGACCGCTTGACTTGTGCGCCGCGCGAGATAGCTTCGACGGCGTGTGGAACACCGTCGCCGCGAGGGTAGTCCTCGGCGCGTTCCTTGGTCTCGCGCACGCGTCGTACTCGACCTCCTGGAGCGATGGATACCACTGGGGCAGATCACTGACGGGATCGCACAGCTGCTCGCGCGCCGAGATGATCCACGAGGGGCGCCAGGGCGACAGTCTGGTCGCATGGACGAGGGGCTGTGAGGCGGGAGTGATCGACGCGAATGTCGATGCGCTTCGCCCGGGGTCGAGCGTCGAGGGCCACTGCGTGAATGTCGGGTACTCGCCATTGCCAGAGGGAACTGGTGGGTTGAAGTCGGTAGCGATCACAATCGACCGGCGATGGCTCACCGTGAGGTTCCTCTCCGCAGCCCCGTGGAACATCGCCTCGGTCGCGCGTGCCGACGGCAACATCCAGTGGAGCTTCACCGAATGGGTTCCCCATCATCGCCCGATCATCGAGGACGACCACGGGGGAACGCTGTTCCCCGCTAATGCAGCGGTAGCACGAACCTCGTCGATTCTGAGTCCCTACGTCTACTTCCGCCACCTCGATTAGGTCGTCGAGGGCCGGTACTCCGTTTCGCCAAGGACGGTGGAACTCGTCTTTCCGGTGGCGAGCCTGAGGGGACTTGGGATGCGCACGCCGTTCACCT
>DAIDIA010000309.1 GCA_027459565.1 Acidimicrobiaceae bacterium
CAGCTCAACGCGCCTGAAGCAAAATTCACTCGCTGCGAGCGACTTCTGGCCCGATCATACGTTTGAGTAGCGGGAACATCGAGGTTATCATGCCGAGCGACTCGAGCAAGCCGACGAGGACGGTCATCGAGTACCCAACCCCCGGGATGTGAAACGCGATACCAACTTGCGAGTGGAGGTAGAGAGCCATCGACGCCATGCCGCCGACGACCGACACGCGGCCGTTGCCGCGAGCTGTATCACCCCCTCAAGGGTGATAACTCGATACTGGGTCGTCATCGGCACGCCGGCGAGCCTCAGTAGACTGAAGGGCCGCCTACGCTCCGCGAGACCCGCAGCGATGTTCACCGCGAGACTGCAGGCCGCGATGATGAGACTCGCCACGATCACGACGTTGGTCATCGCCTGAATCGTCGATAAGAGGCGCTGTGTTGTCGGCCTCAACCCTTCGACAGACACTGGAGTTGCCCACCATGGAAAGGCTCACTCGAGATACGTTCGTGCAAGTTCGATGGCACCTAAAGTCGCGTCGGTGGCGACTACGACGGAGTAGATGGGCATCCTGGAGAGTTGCGCCGTCGTCACAGACGCTGCTGGCCAGACGTTGGTCGCCGCGTGAGGGGTATGCCTGAGGAGGTTTGAGAAGAAGTAGCCAATTGAGGCCACGGTCGCTCCCGGTGAGCGGCGTCGCCATGAGAAGTGAACAGTTGTCGTAATCCACGGTCCCGCAAGCACGGGGCCAACGAAAGCTGTCCGATGCCGACGAGTAATTCAGGTAATTGATTCCCAACGATGCTCGGCTTTCCCACCGCGGCGAAATACGCGAGCGGCGAATTTCCCGCCAGCTGTGGGATGATCCTGATAACTCGTGCAGCGCCATTTCGCCGTGTCTCAGTCTGCAACGCGCATATATTTCACAACGCGTAACGTGCCGAAATGGCCGTGGCGACTAGAACACCTATCGCTACCATCGCGACGTCGGTCGAGTTGGGCAAAAGAATTCCTGCATAGAGTTGCGCGCCCGACTAAAGGGGACTGTCCCCTATAAGGTGGCAAACCGATAGCCGGTCACGAGCCTTTGCGGCGAGCGGGTCAGAGTGCTGAGAATTATGCTTTAGGCGTTCACGTGGTTGATAAAAGGGACCAGATGTTCATGAGACGCTTGAACGCTCAGCACACGCTGCAAAGTTCGAAGTGCTAAGCACAGCGAAGTGCAACTTCAAGCGTCCGTGGTTTGGTTATTACCCACGAAAGAGGCAATTGGGACGCCCAGTGCTGCAAGTACTGAAGTCAACCCTTGATCACGCTTCGACACCTCAGAGAATACCAATTCACGAACGTAGTTCGACTAGACAATAGCCACTCTCTAATTGGCCTACAGTCCGACCTTGTTGGAGACGATTCATGTAAGAAGCAGCCACCCAAGTTGATGGTGCCCTGCATCCCACTTTAATTGTTATGATGCTCGAGCAATAATACACGACATCTTGATCACCGGAAACCGGACCTACGACGTGAATCTGCCTTCACAATCACAGTGGGGTTTCTACTTCTTCGCGAAAATCAAGCAACAGAGGTAACAGTGCGACGACTTTCATGAGAAGCCGTAATCGAAGGCAATCGGATTACTCTGCGAGCAAGGAATCTTCGGGCATGGCTCCCAAAAAGAGGGCCGAAAGGTCATAACGCGCGAGATCCCTCGGAGAACCTTGCAGGGCCAGTTTGCCCGCGACCAGTAACAGGACATCACTGGCGTGCACGAGGGCCTCGTCCACATTCTGCTCTACGATGAGAATTGCTACACCGCTAGCTGCGACAGAATCAATCTGGTTCCACACTTTGGCCACATATGCGGGGGCCAATCCCGCCGTCGGCTCATCGAGCATCAAGACCTTGGGATTGACCATGAGGGCGCGCGCCACAGCAAGCATGTTGCGCTGGCCACCGCTCAGGAGTCCTGCCTTCTTCTTCTGCGCGACGCGCAAATCTGGGAAGAATGCAAGAACTTCATCGACGCGAGCGCGTACTGCGCGCCGCGACCGACCAAGAAGATAACCTCCCATTTCCAGATTTTCCACAACACTAAGAGTCGGGAAGACGTTGTCGGTCTGGGGGACAAATGCGAGCCCTTGTCGCACGCGATCCTCCGCGGCCAGATGCGAGACGTCACGACCATGAACGACGACGCTACCTCCCATGAGTTCGACAACGCCGCCAATCGACTTCAAGAGTGTCGACTTACCAGCTCCATTTGGCCCGATCAACGCCGTGATCCCTCCCGGCGCACAGTCAAAGCTGACGCCGTGGACGATGGGCAGCCGCCCGTAGCCCGCACTGATATCAGTTGCTTCAAGCAATGTCATGCTTCACCCGTTCCGAGATAGGCGCGAACGACGGCATCGTTGGCGCGATGGTCTGCCATTGTGCCCGACGCGATGACTGATCCGCTAGCAACGACGATCACGTGCGAGCAAAGCCGCTCGACAACCTTGAGGTTATGTTCGACGAGCAAAACTCTCGTCCCCGAGTCGGCCATTCGATGCAACTGCTCCTCGACGCGAGCGATAAGCACTGGGTTCACTCCAGCCGTAGGTTCATCGAGGAGAACCATCTTAGGAGCAGCGACAATGGCACGGGCAATCTCGAGGAGTCGCATCTGCCCTCCACTCAGCGAGCCCGCATAGTCATTCCTTTTGGCATAGAGCCCAACATCGTCAAGTACCTCAAGTGCACGAACTGTAGTTTCTCGATCGCGCCGTCTCATCGTGCGACGCTCAAGCAGCGCAGCGACGAGCCGATCGTCCGCACTTGGCGCGGCCACCATCAAATTCTCCAATACGCTCAGAGTATGAAACTGGCGCGAGATTTGAAAGGTGCGACTCAATCCCGCACGAGCGCGCTCGTGCGCTGCCAGCTTAGTGATGTCGCAGCCACCAAACAAAATAGTGCCGCTGTCTGCCATTAGAGTTCCGGAAAGTAGCGCGATCAACGTTGACTTGCCCGCCCCGTTGGGACCAATAATCCCCGTAATTGGGTCTTCTACGCGAAACGCGCAGTCATTGACGGCGGTAAGTCCGCCAAAGGACCGAGTAAGGCCGGTCACTTCCAACATTGGTGTGCGTGCTGGAGCCAAAGTCATGATTTCGCGCCATCCTGCGATGACGTGCGACGCGATACCACATCCGCGTCAAGTGTCGAACCATCGGAAACTCGAATACCGAATCGTTCACTAAAGATCCCTCGCGGGTTCATGAATAGAACCAACATCAACAAAATTGCAAGCAACGCTTCACGAATGTCCGCCGTCAAAGTACTGCGACTGAGAATGGTCGGGATAAACTGAACTCCATCTGAAACCGTGCTGATGACGAAAGCACCAAAGAGAGCGCCGAACACATTGCCTCGACCGCCGATCAAGATAGCACCGAAGGCGGCCACCGTCTCGAAAATCGACCATGCGCTCGGATTGTAGGCGCCCACGTAGAACACTGTCAGCGCACCCGCCACCCCGGCGAAGGCGCATGCGACAATCATCGCTCGAATCCGGATCAAGACAATGGGTTTACCCAATGATTCGGCCAGGTCTGGATCGTCGCGCACGGCGCGCAGTGTGCGTCCAAACGCCGAGCGCTCCAAACCTAAAGCGATAACAACTAGAATCACAAGCACCACCACCACAATCGGCAGGAAGACCCATGGATACGTGAGCGCATTGGTGGCAGTCGAGAAGGGCTGCGGCACATTGAAAAGACCGGTCAAACCGTTAAAGAGTCCCGACGAATTGGTGATGAGGTCATAGCCGATCGACCACAGAGCGAACATCACTATGGCCAAGTAGTCACTTCGTAAACGACGTAGAGCAATCAATCCTGCCAATAGGCCAACGAGTCCTGCCCCTGCTGCGCCCGCCACAATGGCGACGGGCCAAGGCATCGAGAGGCCGAGAATGTGATTTAGAAGAATGGAGGCATCTGGCGGCCCCATCGCCACAACACCCCCAAAGTATGCGCCGATCGCAACGAACAAGAAGTACGCGAGATCGAGAATTCCCGCCATGCCAAACGACACGTTTAGACCTACTGCGATCAGCGCCAAAATCCCGTAATTGACCAACGCATTCGCAATCCATAAACCGATAACCGAATTCATGCGAACTCTTCCCCCTTTTTGTCCCTACTACCGGCTCGATGTCGCGTTTGCATGTTCATGCTTTGCCGACGATTCGTGAGAGTCCCTGGGGTCGGAATAGCAGTATAAGAATCAAGATCACGAACGCCACGTCGAGTTTGTACGCCGCGGGAATAACGTTGGTAGACACCTCGATCGCCAACCCGATGATAAGCGCGCCCAACATAGTGCCGTAAGGTCGTCCGATGCCGCCAACGATCACGGCAGCCATGACCACAAAGAAGAAGTTGATCCCAAGATTCAGATCGAACGACGCGACTTCGACGGCGAGGGTGATGCCACCGACACTTGCCAAGAAGCCGGTTAGAAACCAGACGGCGTCGGTGACTCGCGAAGTTCTGATTCCTGCCAATCGCGCAAGTGCCTTGTTGTCCGATAATGCACGCATTGCCTTGCCCAACCGAGTATGGGTGAGCAAAAGGTGCGTGCCCACTAAGAGCAAGGCACTCAAGCCGATCACGTCGAGCTGGGCGTCCGTGAAAAGGAACGGACCGACGTGATGCGCTGTCTGAATGGACATGCTCAACTCAAACGGGTTCGCGCCCCAGGCTGTAGCCATGATGGCGTTGAACAGCAGTGCCAACGAGAACGTCACCAAAAGCATCTGGGCGGCTTGGGCGCCCCGGCGTACAAACTGATTCAAGATACCCTTCCCGATCGCCAGCGACACGACGCCGACGCCTAAACTCGCGACCACGCCCGCGACGATCAGATTCCAATGCCCGTAGTTCATCAGGTCCCAGGTAAAGAAAGCGCCAAGCGTCATGTATTGGGAGTAGCTGATATTGACGTAATTATTAACGCCAAACTGCACTGTCAAACCTACCGACGCGACCGCCAATACCGAGGCCGTGACGAGACCGAAACCAATCGAATGCCACAAAGCCAACATGTCATATCCCCCTTCTCGAACACGTTCCAGTATCGCGTTGCAAGTACGCCAGCGTGGAGTCGCCGCGCTGCGGCCACCCCGTTCTTGATTCCCCCATGTGCTCCCCCATCTATCGTTTGTTATGTCACCGTATTTGCGCGGCTTCATTACCGAGCTTTTAGCACCGACCCACCCGCTCGGGTCACGGTTAGGCGCGCGCCTGCAATCATTGCGGCATCAACAAACTTTCCCTCTTCATCGAGAAAGGCACCTACACCGTTTCCGCGGAACTCATCCAATTTCTCTAGCAGTGACTCCGCGCGTGACAATTCGTTCGCGGTCGGCCCGAAGACCTCATTAATAACGGGAACCTGGGCCGGGTGGATTGCTGAGCGACCAAAGAAACCCAGTTGTCTTCCACGCATCGAATCTTCTCTGAGGCCTTCTACATCGTGCGGCCACGGATAGACTCCTTGGGCTGGACTGGGCAACTTCGCGGCTCGAGCCGACACGATAACTTGCACGCGAGCCCAATCGAGTGTCGGTCCGTAGTTGGTACCCAGTTCGGAAATTAGGTCTCCCTCACCCAACGAAATCCCCGCAACAAGAGAATGAGCGAAGGCGATGGAATTCGCCCGCTCCAATCCAATGCACGACTCTATGATCGGCAGGAGTCTGGTCTGGCATTCGAGATCCAACACTTCGGCTACAGCGTTCACGTCATCAGGGCTTTCAACTTTCGGAATCCGCAATGCATCAACCGAGGCCATCGGGAGGTGCACCAAGTCTTCGAGACCACCTTCGCCAATCGCATTGATGCGCACAACTATTCGAGGTCCGTCCGACACTTCTTCCAGCCAAGCCACTACTGCGTCGCGGGCCGCTTCCTTGTGCGATGGCGCGACACCATCCTCGAGATCGACAACGACCGCATCTGCTCCACTGTTCAGTGCCGATTCGAAACGATCAGGACGGTCACCTGGCACGTACAGCCAACTACGAACGCCCCACCACCCCGCGTCCCAAGACGTCGGAATCTGGCTTGAGCGTTCTGAGGTGATGTCTCCAGCTCCAAACGAGTTCTCTGCAGACTTCGTGCGACTCATGCGATCACCCCTTCAGATCGCAAAGCCGCCAGCCTCTCCTCTGAGTAGCCCAGTCGCCCTAGAACCTCATCGGTATGCGCACCTAAATGGGGACCCGGCCAACGAATCTGTCCCGGCGTATCGGACAAGCGGCAAAGAATATTCTGCATCGCAACGGTCCCAAGTTCATCGTCGGCGATCTCCACTACTGTCTCAAGCGCCAAATACTGCGGGTCTTGAATGATGTCGGCGATGTCATAGATCGGGGCAACCGCCGCTTGGGCCCTACTAAACGCCTCCACTACTTCGTCAGCGTCTCGTGCCGCAATCCAATCCCTGACCGCACGATCCAATTCCTCCACGTGCTCGACGCGACCGCGCCCGGTGGCAAACCACTCTTCAGCCACGAATTCTTCGTGTCCAATCATTGAAACCAATCGTTCTGCCACCGATTGTGCGCTGGTGGATACGGCAAGCCATCGGTCGTCGCGGGTCCGATAAGTATTGCGCGGGGCATTAATGGACGATCGGTTACCGGTCCTCTTGGGAATAAGACCGAGCGCCTTGTACGCCGTAATTTGAGTACCCAGCACAGTCAGAATCGGCTCAATCAAGGCAACGTCAATAGCCTGGCCCTCACCAGTTTGCTCGCGCGCGGCAATCGCCACCATAATCGCAAACGCGGTAGCAATTCCCGCGATTCCGTCGGCCAGCCCATATGGAGGAAGGGTCGGCGGACCGTCAGGTTCACCCGTCATCGCGGCAAAGCCACTCATTGCTTCAGCAAGCGTTCCAAAACCTGGCTCATTAGCTCGCGGTCCGAATTGACCGAATCCTGTAACGCTCGCGATGATCAGACGCGAATTTATGCTGTGTAAGCGATCAAATCCAAGATTCCAGCGATCGAGTGTGCCGGGACGAAAGTTCTCTACTAGCACGTCTGCGTCGGAAAGGAGTCGTAACAGAATCTCCTGACCCTCGGGGCGAGACAAGTCCACCGCCACTGCCTTCTTATTTCGGCTGATCTGCTTCCACGCTAAGGGAATGCCGTTAAGCGCCGGGCCGTGACTACGAACGGAATCTCCGCGCTGAGGGTGTTCAATCTTGACAACATCAGCGCCGAAATCCCCAAGAAGTGTGGCAGCTAAAGGTCCCGCAAATATCGTCGAAACATCAACAACGCGTAGAGTTTCCAGAGCCTGCATTAAGATGTAACTTATAACATACAGGTCACCATGTCAAGCATGATGGTGAAATGGGTTGCTCGCGTGGTTACACAACTTGAGACTGCTGGCAATGAAGAATCAAGCTTGATTCGCAGCCTCGCGCCGTAGCCGCGCCGGTGCGCTTTCTATGTGAATAGCCATCAAACGCTTCGCCTCTTCGCCGTCGTGCAGTGCCAACGCGTCAAGGATCAGACCATGGTAACGATAAGCTTCCGAAGCGATGTCTTCGAATCGCCACACGGACTCATCGGCCGCAACTGGGAATTTCTGCCTAAGCCATTTCAGGTGACCGGCAAGAAATGCGGGACCGCCAATCTCAGCAATGCGCATATGAAAGCGAAAACTAGCTTCGCTCAGCAATTGCGGTTCATGACTTCCAAGAAGTTGCCCCATTTGCTCATGCTGAATTCGCAGGCCATCTAACTGCTCATCAGTGATAAGTCGGGCAGCCAGCAGTGCGGTCAATCCCTCGAGCTCAGACCGCAACATGTAGAGTTCGAGTACTGCTTGATCACTAAGTTCGCTCACTGTAGCGCCATAGTTCGTCTCATAAGAGACCAATCCAGTGCTTTCCAACTTTCTCAGCGCTTCACGAACGGGTGTGATCGAAACACCCAGCCGATCTGCGACCTTATCCTGCAAGATCGACGAACCTGGCAAAAGGGCACCTTCAAGGATCTCTCGGCGCAGCGTCTCAAAGACGTAATCGGCCAGACTCCCAGGTGGAATGGCTCGTGACGTTGAAGGCGTGGGATAACTTGCGCCGTCCCCAACCATGATTGAATTCTTACGTCGTGCCATTACTCAGTTCCGCTTTGAACTCGTTAGTTAATGTTAGCCGATGGAATTCTCAGCGGCTTCGAACGGTGAGCGCAACAAGCTGATCGAGTTTCTCTTCTGGTTTTGGGTATCCCAAGGTCGCTCGGGGTCGCCTGTTGAGACTTCGCTGGAGGCGTTAAAGGTGCTCAACTAAGTACTTTAGAGAGTTCAGTTCGTTAGGTCGTTTATTGACGAAGTAACCCGTTGATGTTCTCGATTGAGCCGAATTGCCAAGACGAGTGTAGATCTCAGAAGTAGAACGACACCCTGGTGGTGACAGTGAACGATCGATCGTTGGCCATCTCCTTTCCTTGATCCCATGTGATGCTGCGAACAAGTTCGTTGGGCAAGGCGGCGATAGCTCGGCGCATCGCCTCTTCGACGGCCGCGGCGCGGTGGCCCTTCCCAACTCCGAGAGCATTACGAGACGTGTCAAACATTCCACCAACGTCCCTCCGACACTCTCCCTCTTCGCACCTCTAACGTGATCGCCATCCCAAGGACCGAACCGCTCGATCACCGACCTCGGCCAGTCGCTCATGGATCATCACCAGGTTGCGGATCTTGCCTCGCATTTCGACGAAACCTTGGGCACAGCGCTAGGCACGACTCAAGCGCGAACAATCAGCCGCCGCCCTCTCTATTTTGAATTTCAACCCGGCCTTGGACGAGGATCGACCGATAGATCGTCGCGTGGCTCACGCGCATCGTCGAGTCATCGGGGAACCCTAGACGGAGTCGACGAGCTATCTCTTGGGGCGACTAAAACTCTGTGAGCCATATCGTCACACTTGCGCAGAGCGCCCGATCATTCGACTCGAAATCCTTAGGTCGCTTGTCGCGAGTCCTCGATCGTTGATGCGCTTGCCAGATCCGATAGTTCGCTCGACCACAGTTCGCCGCTATCTCACGACTTGTCAAAGCGAATCTTCCGCGGTCTCGAACGAAATCGCGAAACAATGCACCCAATCAATTCCGATTAAGACATCTTCTCGCTCACTCACGCTCAACCGGTTCGGCGCGAGGTTCCAAGCATCGATTCATCCACACCACTTGTGGTCCGCCAGCAAATAGACATTGGCGGGTTAAAAGTGCGCAATCTGCTCGCGGTCGCTGCATTTGAGAATCCTCGAGCTCGAAGTCGCCGCGATAGTTAGCGTTGCTCGTACGTCATGTACCTCGTCGCTGACCTGCCCTTCATGAGTGTCTTTCATCAGAGTTACTCGCGACGTGGTGTGCTCGACCTTCAAACCGTCCTTGACATTGTGATATGTAAGTTATAAATTACATGTTTAGGGACGCCCCAATCCCAATACGGCGGTTCTTCATCTCGGGGAACCGTGAATTTCATAAAAGGAGGGCGCATGCCCAAACAATC
>DAIDIA010000310.1 GCA_027459565.1 Acidimicrobiaceae bacterium
CCGACCTCGGAGTTGCCCATGTCCGCATCTGAAGAGAGCCCGACGGCGGTGCCGTGCGCGCGCAGGGTTCGCGTGATGCCGACTCGGTGCAGTTCGTCGAGTGCTGGCGTATCGGCCGAGGCGACAGCGTCGTAGCGATCGCCACGCCCGATCCCGATGCCGTCGAGGACGATGAAGACCAGGGGACCCTCGGGTTGATGGTTCTCTGGTCCCGGATTGAGAGGCTTCACGGCGTCCTTTCGAGGTCGGTCTGCATCCAGCGTAGGCGAGGCGCCCGTCGCCACCCGTGTGGATCCATCGGGGTCGCGCCATCACACCGCCTCCGCGTGCTTGGGTCGCATCACTTAGAGTGTCTCGTGGCTGCGCGAGGCGGCTGATCTTTCTTGGGAGCAATCATGCCAACACCTCGAGCCGTGCCGGTTCCGAGCGAGAGTTCGTACCTCGGATCGCTTGCACGCATGGTGTTGCATCACCGGCGATTGGTGATGATCTTCTGGCTCGTCATCTTCATCGCTGGAGCGGGAGCCGCGAGCCGGGTGTCGAGCAGGCTCACCTTCGATTTCTCCCTTCCGGGACAACCCGGGTACGAGACGGGTCTCCAGGTGCTGCACCTCTATGGGAACGGCGGTGGGAGCATTCCGAGCATCCTCGTCGTCACGGCCCCGAGCGGCCAGAGCGTGATCGCACAGACCCCGAAACTCGTCCGCGCATTCTCGTCGGTCGCGAAGTTCGCACCGGGCAACCGGCTCGTCGACTACCTGTCGACGGGAGATCGTCGGTTCATCACCGACGGGGGGCGGAGCACGTTCGCGTTCGTCTACACGCCGCCGCTGAAGTCGCTTGCCCCGGACCGCCACGCGCTCGAGACCGTCGCGGCGCTGCAGAAAGCGCTTCCCGGATACTCCGTCGGGGTCACCGGTCTTGAACAGCTCGCCTCGGGCGGTTCGTCAAGTGGTCCCGGTGTCCTGGTCGAGACGATGTTCGGTGGCCTGGGCGCGCTTGGCGTGCTCGCGTTCGTCTTCGCCTCCTTCCTTGCACTGGTACCGATTCTGGTTGCGGCGGTCTCGATCCTCGCCACCTTCCTCGTCCTTCTCGGACTGACCTATGTCACCCCGGTCTCGTTCATCGTGCAGTTCCTCGTCGCCCTCGTCGGACTTGGTGTCGGGATCGACTATTCGCTCCTGCTCGTGACGCGTTGGCGTGAGGAACGGGCCAAGGGCGCGGACAACGAGACCGCCGTGCGCATCGCGGTCGAGAATGCCGGACACGCGGTGGTGCTTTCGGGGCTCACCGTGGCAATCGGTCTGCTCGCACTGGTGATCATCCCGGTCCCGAGTCTGCGCAGCACCGGTTTCGGTGGAATGTTGATTCCGCTGATATCGATTCTCGTCGTCTTGACGTTGCTCCCTGCGGTGCTCGGAGGAGTCGGTCCGCGTGTGGACTGGCCCCGAATCCGTCACGAGCGCGACGCGAGTAGGGCGTGGAGCCGATGGGCCCGCGGGGTCACCAAGAACCGCTGGCTTGCAACCGGAGTGGCGGTGGTGATCCTTGTTCTTTGCATCGGCCCGGTCTTCAATCTGAAGGTCGGTCAGACGAGCGCCGCGGCATTTTCCAAGGTTGGAAGCGCGCACGCGCAGTACGAGCAGCTGGTCTCGCATGGAGTGCCAAGCGGGATCCTCACTCCGATCGAGGTCCTTGCAAAGGCATCTGCTGCGCCGGGTCTTGTCAGGGAGCTCGGGCACGTTCGGGGCATCGCATTCGCAACCTACGCGAAGGATCCGAACTCGGTGCGCAGAGGCTACGTCGACATCCTCGCGGTTCCCAAGGTCGAGACCGTCAACAATGTGACACTCGCGCCTGTCAAGGCGGTTCAGCGGGTCGTCGCGCACCAGCAGGGCGTCGTCGGAGTCACGGGTCTCGGCGCGATCGAGCAGGATTACAGCCACGCGGTCTTTGGCAACTTCCCGTTCATGTTCGCGTTGATCGCCTGCCTCACGTTCCTCTTGTTGTCGCGCGCATTCCGGTCGATCGTGCTCGCCGCGAAAGCGGTCGTGCTGAATCTGATCTCGCTCGCTGCGACATTCGGCCTGCTCACCTGGTTCTGGCAGGAGGGACACGGCTCGTCGGTGGTCTTCAACATCGCCGCGACCGGAGCGATCACCTTCTGGATGCCGGTCATGATCTTCGCGTTCCTGTTCGGACTCTCGATGGACTACGAGGTGTTCATCCTGAGCCGGATCCGCGAGGAGTTCGATCGGACAAAGGACACGACCTCGGCGGTCGTGGAGGGTCTTGGACGTACCGGTCGGCTCGTGACAAGCGCGGCCCTGATCCTGTTTCTTGCCTTCGCCTCGCTCGCCTCTGCCCCCGACACCGACATCAAGGTGCTCGCCACCGGCCTCGGTGCGGGAATCCTGCTCGACGCGACGGTGGTCCGCGCGCTCTTGGTTCCCGCGCTGGTCGCGTTGTTCGGAAGGTGGAACTGGTGGTATCCACGTTGGTTCGCCAGATTGACGCTCTCGAAGGCGCGCGACTTCAACTGATATTTGCAACCTTGTCTCCGGTCGACAAAGATGCCTAACGCGGGCCGGTCGAAATGACGGGCCCGTGCACGGCAGTTTGACAACTAAAGATCCCGTGAGGTGATTCCGGCGGCTCAACCGTCGGAATTGAAAAGGGAAGCCGGTGTAATTCCGGTGCGGTCGCGCCACTGTGACTGGGAAGCAAATCCGCTTGAGACCACTGAGATGAACATCTTGGGAAGGTGCGGAGGAGCGTGGATCCAGAAGCCAGGAGACCTGCCTTCACGGTTTGACGTCGTCACGCGCGTAAGGTGGCTGACCTCTCCCGATGCAGATCTTGCCATTGTGGTGGTGTTGGCTCCGAATGCGTGTCGCGACCTTACCGGTCACGCGTTTGACCAAAGGAGCTCCATCACATGTCCACGTACCTTCAATCGTTCCTCCGCCGTATCTTGCGTCGTCGCCTGATGTTCGCGGCGATTGTCGCGGCCATCGTCGCGGTCCCGATCTCGCCGATGATCGCCGGCGCCTCGTCGGCCTCGTCCGGCAACTTTCCGGTTGTGCTGAAATACCCCGGCGGAGCGGTCACGATCTCGCATCGACCGACGCGGATCATCTCGCTCTCTCCGACTGCGACGGAGGATCTCTTCGCGATCGGGGCAGGACACCAGGTTGTCGCGGTTGACAGCGATTCGAACTATCCCAAGTCCGCTCCACACTCCTCGCTGAGCGCGTATCAGCCCAATGTCGAGGCCGTGGCGCGCTATCGCCCCGATCTCGTTGTCGTCGTCGGTGACGAGGGCGGACTCATCGCCGCGCTTTCGAAGATCCACATTCCGGTCCTCGTCGAGCCGGCGGCAAACACGATCGCGAATGCCTATCAGGAGATCGTCTCCCTCGGCAGGGCGACGGGAAACCGGGCACGGGCCCAGAGCGTGATCGCCTCGATGCGAACCCGGCTCGCGTCAATAGTCGCAAGCGCTCCGCCTGCGGCTCGACACCGGACTTACTACGTCGAACTCGATCAGACGTACTACTCGGCCACCTCGTCCACATTCCTCGGCGGTGTCTTTTCGCTCTTTGGTCTGAAAGACATTGCCGACAGGGCCGCAGGCGCGGCGAGTGGGTATCCCCAGCTCTCCTCGGAGTACATCGTCGCGACCAATCCCAACCTGATCTTTCTCGCGGACACGATCTGCTGTGGTCAGTCGCCACAGACCGTGAGAGCACGCGCCGGATGGTCATCGATGACGGCGGTGAGAAAGGGTGACATCGTCGCGCTCAATGACGACATCGCCTCTCGCTGGGGTCCTCGCGTCGTTGTGCTTGCCGAGGACATCCGCAACGCGTTGGTGCGCATCTACGGGAAGTCCTGATCATGCTCTTGGTCCGGCAGACCCGCGGGGATCTGGCGAGCACGCGCTGTCGAGCGTGGCAGCTCCTGCTCGCACTGATCGTCGTAGCCTTAGCGGTCTGCACCGCGGCGTTTGTCGGACCAGCTGATCTCCCATTCCGCGGGGTACTCACCACCTTGCTGAGCAAGGTCCCCCTCCTCGGGGTGCACTCGACCCTCCCCTCGAACGATGCCTCCATCGTCTGGCAGATCCGCATGCCAAGAATCGTGCTCGGTGGCCTCGTCGGGGCGATGCTCGCGGTCGCGGGCGCGACCTACCAGGGAGTCTTCCAGAACCCGTTGGCCGACCCCTACCTGCTCGGCGTCGCGGCCGGCGCGGGTCTGGGCGCGACGCTCGCGGTCGAACTCGTCAAGAGTTTCGCGAACTGGCCGGTGAGTCCGGTGCCGCTCGCAGCCTTCTGCGGTGGAGTGCTCGCAGCCGGCTTCACCTTCGTCCTCGGAAGGTCGGGTGGGCGCTACCGCGCCGGTGCAACGCTGGTACTCGCCGGCGTCGCGGTCGCGGCGTTCTTCACCGCGATCCAGACCTATGCCCAGCAGCGCCAGACCCAGACACTTCAACAGACCTACGCCTGGATACTCGGCGGACTCTCGACTGCGAGCTGGCAGCAGGTCCAGATCGTGGTTCCCTACATCGCGCTGAGCTGCATCGTGCTCGTGATGTATCGACGCATCCTCGACGTCATGAGTGTCGGAGACGAGGAGGCGGACAGCCTCGGCATCCGTGCGCACCGGGTGCGCGCGGTCACCGTGCTCTTTGCGACACTCGGAACTGCGGCCGCGGTCTCGATGAGTGGACTCATCGGATTCGTCGGGATCATCGTTCCGCACACGCTGAGGCTCATCGCTGGCTCGAGCTACCGCAGGATCTTGCCACTCTCTCTCCTCTACGGGGCGGCGTTCCTCGTCCACGCGGATCTCCTCGCCCGCACGATCGCCTCTCCGGCGGAGATTCCGCTCGGTGTCATCACGGCATTCTTTGGCGCCCCGTTCTTCCTCATCGTCCTGCGACAGTCCCAGCGATCCCCATGAGCGTCGTGATCCGCGGTCTGAGCGTCACGCTCGGCGACGCAGAGGTCGTCTCTGGCCTCGACACCGATATCGGCGGTGGCGGTTGGCTCGGTCTGATCGGTCCCAATGGCGCGGGTAAATCGACGGTGCTCCGAGCGATTGTCGGCATCGTCGACTATCTCGGCACGATCGAGATCGCCGGGCGGGCGTCCGGTCCCATCGATCGCAAGGAGAGAGCGCGAATGGTCGCCTACGTTCCCCAGCGACCCCAACTCCCGCTGCTGATGAATGTGCGGGACTACGTCATGCTCGGCAGGACGCCGCACCTCTCGTTGTTCGCGAGCGAGACCCGACACGACCTCAAGATCGTCGACGAGGTGCTGGAACGTCTCGAGCTCTCGCGTCTTGCCAGGCGCGAACTCGGCGAGATCTCCGGCGGGGAGGCGCAGCGGGCGGTGCTCGGGCGCGCGCTCGTGCAGCAGGCGCCGATCCTGATCATGGATGAGCCGACTACCGGTCTCGATCTCGGGCATCAAGAACAGGTGCTCGAGCTGACCGATGAGCTCCGCCATGAGCGCAACCTCACAGTGGTCTGCGCGATGCACGATCTCACCGTCGCCGCCCAGTTCTGCGACAAGCTCACGCTGATCGATCATGGACGCGTCGTCACAAGCGGCCCGGCACGCGAGGTGCTCTCGCTTGAGCGAATCGCGAAGCACTTCGGAGCCTCCGTGACGATCATCGACAACCCCGATGTCGGATTCATCGTCGCACCCCAGCGACGCGGGCGCTGAACACCCGGGCTTGCTCGGGGCCCATGGGGGCCGCGTGGACCTGGGCCTCGACAGCTCTTTCGGTCAGTGCATCACCGAACCACCGTCGACGACGATGGTCTGTCCGGTGATGAAATCGCTGTCACTCGAGGCGAGGAAGACCGCCGCACCGACGATGTCCTCTGGAGACTCGAGCCGACGAAGCGCGCGACTCGGGATCGCGCCGGACCGCATCGTCACCGTCTTGTCATCGGGGTCCTCCTCCGAGAGGGTGTTCCCCGGAGCGATGGCGTTCACATTGATGCCGTCGCCTCCAAGTTCGCGAGCGAGGGTCTTGGTGAAGCCGAGGACGGCCGCCTTCGACGTCACGTAGTGGATCTGGGTATTTGTGCCCTTGAACGCCGTGCCCGACGAGATGTTTATGATCTTTCCACTCTGGTTCTTCCGCATCACGGGCGCCACCGCCCGCGCCATCAGCCAGGGCCCCTTGACGTTGGTCGACATCATCGCGTCCCACTCCTCGATGCTCAATGCATCAAAGCCAACGCGTGACATCGGGACGACGGAGAACATCGCCGCGTTGTTGAGGAGGATGTCGATGGTTCCGAATGCGTCGACGATTCTCTCGACGGCATCGGCGATCATCTTGGTATCGGTCACATCGACGGCGACCGCGATGGCCTCGCCGTTCTGTGCCGAGATCTCCTTCGCGACGATCTCCGCTCCTGGCAGGTCAAGATCTGCGATGGCGACCCTCGCTCCCTCTTGTGCGAAGCGGAGCGCGTAGGCGCGTCCAATTCCATGCGCGCCGCCGGTGATGAGAGCAACCCTGCCCTTGAGGCGCTGTCCCTCTTCTGGTCGGAGAGTGATTCCCATGTGAACTCCTTCGGTCGATGTGGTGGAGTGGGCTCAGAGCCCGTAGAGCCGGGCGGGGTTGGTCGCGAGGATCTTGCTCTTCTGGTCGTCGCTGAGCTCTCCGCGACGGAATATTGCGATCGCATCGAGTTCACTCGAGGGATCCGCGTGGCCATAATCGGTACCGATCACTAGGCGGTCCTCACCCATCTTCTGGATCAGGTATGCATGATCGTCATCGGTCTGGGTGGTGACGTAGATGTTCTTGGTGACGAACGGGTTGTATTGCGCGGAGTACCGCTCTCCATTGCGCCGCGCGATCTCATTCATCACCCACGGGACCCATTGCGCCGAGGTCTCGACAAATCCCCACCGGAGCCTCGGGAACCGCTCCGCGACGTCGTTGCGCAAAAGGTCGAAACACGCGAGCACCGTCGGGACGCGGAACGCGGCGAACCCACCCCCGTCGGTGTATCGCGTGCGGAGGATCTCGACGAAGTCCGGGTTGCCGTTCGCGATATGGACGATGATCGGAAGGTCGAGCTCCTCCGCCAGTGCGTAGATCGGAAAGAACAAAGGATCGAACATCATCAGCTCACCGGCGAAGGGCTGCATGCACACCCCGACCGCTCCGTTGAGTTTCGAGAAACGGACCTCCTCCTTGGCCGCGTCGATATCAAGCGTGGGCACGACGCAGGTCCAGCGGAGGCGTCCCTTCCCCTCGCGCCAGATGTCGGCAAGCCACCGGTTCCAGCTTCGACAGAGCGCGACATCGATGTCGGGGCGGCGCGTCACCTGTTCGATCCAAAGGCTGTTGTGCAAGACCTCGATGTCGATACCGAGTTCGGTCATGTGATCGAGACGAAGGTCGATGTCCTCCATCTTCCGCGCGGCGGCGTCCACGGAGATGTTGCGCAGCGCGGTCGTGGAGTTCTTGGCGAACTGCTCGTCGGAGGTGGCCGCAGTCCTCAGTCCCGCGATCTTTCCGTCGATCAACCAGTAGCGGACATTTGGATTCGATGCCGACTGGATGATCTGTGGCCGGAACTTCATCTCGGACGGCTCAAGGTAGTCCCAGGTGCGCTCGGTCTCGATGACGTGTGCATCGGCATCGATAACCGCGATCTTGGTCTGTGTAGTGGTCATGAGAACCTTCCCCCCGAATTTCTGACACGCGCATCAAGCGATGGCGCAGCCCGCCCCGCGTGATCGTACCGCCGCCCTCTGGAAAGGGCCAACGCCGCGCCGATGCTGCGGACGCCTGTCGCTTTTGGGTGAGGGGGCGATGGAGGCGCCCTCGGCAGTTGGGATCTGATCGGTATGATCGGGGAGATGAGGCCATCTTGTCCGCGTGGATGGCCACCGGTTGGCAAAGGTCGCCGTTGCGTTCGCCCTCGAGTCGGCAGAGCGCTGTTCACCGCGGAGAAACACTCCGGCAATACTTCGCGATTAGATATAGATAGGTGACTGGCGACCTATTTGACAGCTATCGCCTCGAGAACGCCTGGGACGAGATGTTCGCAGCTGTCGATGCCCCCCGACTGCCCTCGCTCGGGCTCTACGAGACGCTCCGCGCGCTCTCTCCGGCGCAGTTCGAAGAGCGCTGCCTTGAGCGGGACCGGTCGCTGCGCGACCGCGGTGTGACCTTTGCCCACTCGGGTGAGGAGGTCCCCTTCCCGCTCGATCCGGTTCCTCGCCTGATTGCCGCCGATGAGTGGTCAAAGATCGAGGCCGGCGTCGCCCAGCGCGTCCGGGCGCTCGAAGCCTTCCTCCACGACATCTATGGTGACGGAAAGGTCTTCGACGACGGCGTCGTCCCGCGCCGGCTCGTGTACACCTCTAAGCACTTCCAGCGCGCCAGTGTGGGAATCGAGGCGCACAACCACGTCCGGATCCACGTTGCCGGTATCGACCTCGTCCGGGATCGCGACGGAGCGTTCCGCGTCCTCGAAGACAACGTGCGCGTGCCCTCGGGAAGTTCCTATGTCGTGGAGAATCGCCGCACTATGGCGCGCATCTTCCCGGAGCTGTTTGCGAGTCACCGCATCCGTCCGGTCGGCAACTATTCACAGCGACTCCTCGCCGCGCTCCTTGCGAGCGCTCCAGCGAACGCGGGCAGCGACACCACCGTGGTTGTGCTGACACCCGGTGTGCACAACTCGGCGTATTTCGAGCACTCCTTTCTCGCCCGTCAGATGGGGGTCGAACTCGTCGAGGGACGCGATCTCGTGACGAGGCACAACCTGGTGTACATGCGCACGACCGAGGGCGAGCGTCGAGTCGACGTCGTCTATCGCCGTGTCGACGATGACTTTCTCGATCCCGTGCACTTCCGGCCCGAGTCGCTGATTGGCTGCGCGGGAATCATGAACGCCGCGCGTTCTGGCAATGTGACCATCGCCAACGCGGTGGGAAACGGTGTCGCCGACGACAAGCTTGTCTATACCTATGTGCCCGAGCTGATCCGCTACTACCTCAGTGAAGAGCCCCTGCTGTCGAACGTGGATACCTTCCGCCTCGAGGATCCAAAGCAGATGCACGAGGTGCTGTGCCGCATCGACGAGCTCGTCGTCAAGCCGGTCGATGGATCCGGAGGTTACGGGCTGATTGTCGGCCCCGTGGCATCGAAGGAGGAGCTTGCGAGGGCGAAGGAGATGATCCAGGCAAGCCCGCGTTCGTACATCGCGCAGGAGTTCGTCGAACTCTCGACAGTTCCGACGAAGGTCGGTGATCGTCTCGTCCCGCGCCACGTCGACCTGCGTCCCTTCGCGGTCAATGACGGGTCGTCCGTCTGGGTCGCCCCGGGGGGCCTGACGCGTGTGGCCCTCCGGGAGGGGTCAAGCGTGGTGAATTCGAGCCAGGGCGGTGGCTCCAAGGACACCTGGGTGCTCGCGCCCGATCGCACCGAGACCCGTCGGCATCCGGGGGCGGACGCGTCCGAGCTGCTCGAGGAGCAGCTCCCCTTCCCCATGCTCGATCCCGATCGCGGTCCGAGCTTCGCCGCGGCCCAGCAACAGCAACAGCAACAACAGCAGCAACAAGTAGGCCGCGGGAGACTCTCATGCTGAGCCGGATCGCGGAGTCACTGTTCTGGACCGGTCGCTATCTCGAACGCGCCGAAGACACCGCCCGACTCCTTGACGTTCAGATCAACCAGCTCCTCGAGGGCGCGAACATCTCCGAATCGTCGGTCGCGAAGACGCTGCTCTCGGTGATGGGCGTGCCGGTGACACTTGGCCAGCAGTCCGATCTAGTGGCGGTCACTGCGGCGCTGTCGGTTTCCCGCGACGAGCCAAGCTCCATCTCCTCCTCGCTCAGCGGCGCCAGAGAGAATGCGCGGGGTATCCGCGAGTCGATCTCGTCCGAACTCTGGGAGTGTCTCAATGCGACGATTGTCGAGCTCGACGCCCGCGGTCCGGCGACCGAACAGATGGGTCCGCACGAATTCTTCCGATTTGCGCGTTTCGTCCGGGAACGCGTCGCAATTGCGGTCGGCATCGCCGATGCGACGATGAGTCGAGACGATGGCTGGCAGTTCATGTTGCTCGGACGCAATATCGAGCGCGCGGATATGACCGCACGCCTGCTCGCCGCGCAGCTGAACGGACCGAGGGGGGAGCCCGACTGGGCGACCACGCTGCGCGCATGTTCCGCCTACGAGGCGTATCTGCGGACCTACCGGGGCGTCATCGTCGCGTCGCAGGCGATCGAGTTCCTCGTGCTCGACCGCTATTTCCCCCGCAGCGTCTATTTCTCGCTGCTCACCGCCGAGAGCTGTCTCGGCGCGCTCGAACAGCAGCAGAGCAGGTCGGGCACGGGCGAGGAGGCGAAGAGGATCGTCGGTCGCGCGCGTACCGCGCTCGAATACCAGACGGTGGACGAGATCATCCAGCGACTACCGGGGCACCTGCATGACGTTCAGGAGGCCTGCTCGAAAGCGAGCACGGCGATTGCGACCACGTACTTCCAGTTCGAGGCGACCCTTGCGTGGAGAGCAGAGGATGCGTCCCAGCACCTCGGCCTCGGGCGGGGGGCGGCGAGGGACACGCAATCAAAGCGGGGAACCCTCGCATGAGCTGGCGCATCTCGACAATCCACAGCTCGATC
>DAIDIA010000311.1 GCA_027459565.1 Acidimicrobiaceae bacterium
GAATCGACCGCGCGAAGGCACTCATCGAGGCGGAGATCGACGTGATCTGTGTCGACACCGCGCACGGACATTCGCAGCGCGTCATCGAGACCGTCGCGGCACTGCGCGCGAACTGGCCAGAGGGCGTCATCGTCGCCGGCAATGTCGCGACGCCCGAGGCGACGCGTGCGCTCGCGGAGGCGGGTGCCGACATCGTCAAGGTGGGAATCGGCCCTGGCGCGATCTGCACGACGCGCGTCGTGACGGGGATCGGTGTTCCCCAGTGGTCGGCCGTGCAACAGTGTGCGCGCGCGGCGCGCGACTATCGCGTCGGAATCATCGCCGATGGCGGAATCCGCTACTCCGGCGACATCGCCAAGGCGATCGGGGCAGGGGCGCACGCGGTCATGCTCGGGAGTCTCTTCGCAGGTGTCGATGAGAGTCCAGGTGAGATCGCGATGATCGGCAACCAGCCGAGGAAGCTGTACCGCGGAATGGGCTCGATGGGCGCGATGTCCTCGCGATCGTTCTCGAAGGACCGTTACTCGCAAGAGGACATCATCGACGCCGAAAAGGTGGTCCCCGAAGGGGTCGAGGGAAATGTCCCCTACCGCGGACCGATGCACGAGGTTGTGCACCAGCTCGTCGGCGGGCTGCGTCAGGCGATGGGTTATTGCGGAACCCGCACGGTCAGCGAGCTGCGCGAGCAGGCGAAGTTCATCCGAGTCACGCCAATGGCAAACCGCGAGAACCATCCCCACGACCTCTCGGGTGTCGTCGACGCTCCCAACTACTGGGCGAGCGAGCTCTAGTCCTTTCGGCCTCTGGTCCCGCCTACGCACCCGCGGCCAGTTCAGACGCACTTGGCCAGCAACTACGCTTGTCCCATCGAACCTTGTCGTCTTGGAGACCTCACAGCACAAAGGTCCGTTCATCCACTCAGGACACATCCGACTGCGTAACGAGGGCACGAGAACATGCACATCTCCGCGAAGGTCGAATACGCCGTGCGCGCGCTGCTCGTTCTCACCGCGGCAGATGGGGGGCCGCTCTCGGGTGTCGCCCTCGCAAGTGCCCAGGAGCTTCCTCCGAAGTTCCTCGATGGAATCCTCGCCGAACTGCGGCGCAGCAACATCATTGTCAGTCAGCGCGGGTCAGAGGGTGGGTACCGGCTCGCGCGCGATGCGTCGAGCATCGCACTCGCCGACATCATCCGCGCGATCGACGGCCCCCTCGCGGCAGTCCGCGGGGAACATCCTGAGGTCACAACCTACGAGGGCGCCGCAAAGAACCTCCAGGACGTCTGGATCGCAGTGCGCGCCACGCTACGGAGCGTGCTCGAGACGACGACGCTCGCCGATGTCGTCTCGGGAAAGCTGCCGGTGAATGTCAAGCGGCTCGTCGCCGACCCGGACGCCTGGATCTCTCGCTAGTTCAACACGACATGGAGGCGCTTATGCGTGCGGTCATCTACACAACGCCCGGCGGACCCGAGGTCCTCACGCTCGTCGACCGCGAGATCCCGGTGCCCGGTCCCGGAGAGGTGCTGGTGCGCGTCCATGCCTCGGGGGTCAATCCGACGGACTGGAAGTCAAGGCGCGCACCGAGTGGTTCGCTC
>DAIDIA010000312.1 GCA_027459565.1 Acidimicrobiaceae bacterium
CTGGCCCACCGATACGTTGAATCGCGTTTCGAAACCCCTCGCGTGGGCCGGCACATCGCGCTGATCGGTGACGCGGAGCTCGACGAGGGGGCGGTCTGGGAGGCACTCGTGGATCCGATGGTCTCGCAGCTGAGCGAGGTGCTCTGGATCGTTGATCTGAATCGTCAGTCGCTTGATCGCGTGGTGCCCGATATCGCCGTAAAGAGACTCGAGGCGATGTTCACCGCGGCAGGTTGGCACACCATCACCGTGAAGTACGGGTCACGGCTTCGCAGGCTGTTCGATCTTGACGGCGGAGAGGCTCTTGAGCGACGCATCGATGAGATGGCCAACGGCGAGTATCAGCATCTGTTGCGCACACCTGTGGGGGAGGTACGCGACCTTCTCGCCGGTACCGGTAGCGAGCGTCATGACCTGCTTCGCGTGCTCGACATATTGGAAGACCGCGAGATCGTCGAGTCACTCGTTGCTCTCGGAGGTCATGACCTTGGAGATCTCATCAGGGCATTCGACGAGGCAGACAAGATCTCCGACCGTCCCACGGTGATCTTTGCCTACACGGTCAAGGCGTGGAGACTTCCAACCCAGGGACACCCGGGGAATCATTCCGCAATCTTGACGACAGAGCAGTGGCGCGAACTCGGCGGATCGTTGCACGCAGATCCAGACGATCCCTGGGCGCTCTTCCCAAGCGACAGCGATGAGCACCGCGCGTGTCAGGCAGCTTCATCACGACTCACCCGGAGTGATCTCGCGACACATCCGAAGATCGAGGTTCCTTCGGACTTTCGCGAATCGCACCTTGGGCTCGAGTCGACGCAACAGGCGTTCGGCAGGTTCTTCCTCGACGTGCTCCGCGAGGCTCCGGAGGTCGCACGTCGCATCGTCACCGTCAGCGCCGATGTCGCGTCGTCGACGAACCTTGGCGGGTGGATCAACCGGGTCGGAATCTGGAACCCCGAAGACCGTCCCGACTGGTTTGCAGAGAGCAAGGAGACGGTGTTGCACTGGAGAGAATCGAAAGAGGGCCAGCACGTCGAGCTCGGAATCGCCGAGGTGAATCTCGTCGGTCTTCTCTCTGAACTGGGTCTCACCTGGTCGCGTGACGCACAGCCACTCTTTCCCATTGGATCCGTCTACGATCCCTTCGTCGGGCGCGCGCTCGAGCCGTGGACATTTGGAATGTATGCAGGCGGGCAGAGCATCCTCGTCGGCACGCCGTCGGGGATCACACTCGCTCCCGAGGGTGGCGCGCACCAGTCGATCATCACGCCGTCGATCGGAATCGAACAGCCCGGATGCATCGCGTGGGAGCCGGCGTTCTCACAGGACCTCGAATGGGTGCTGTTGTTCGCGCTCGGCCAGCTCGGGCGCCCCGGCGGCACCTCCGCGTATCTGCGTCTGAGCACACGGCCGATGGATCAGACGCTCGCGGCGATCCCCGCCGATCCCGAGGGGCGTGAGGAGCGCAGAAGCAGCGTCCTCCGAGGTGGCTATTTGGTGCGCTCCGCGACTGAGGGTCCCCCGGACCTCACCCTCGTCGGCACCGGGGTCGTGATGCGCGAACTCGTGGCCGCGGCGCAAGAGCTCGAGAGGTTGGGGATGCGCTCGGATGTGGTCTGTCTCACCTCGGCGGATCTGGTCTTTCGTGCCATGCGAGCCCGGCAGGGTCTCGCAACGGGAGATCACTCCATTCTCGCCACACTGTTTCCGTCCGATCGCGCGTGCCCGATCGTCTCGGTCATCGATGGCCATCCCCACACGCTCGCATTTCTCGCGGGAATCAATGCGACGCCGATTGCCTGTCTCGGGGTGGATGACTTCGGACAGTCGGGCGACGTCGATGACCTCTACGCGCATTTTGGAATTGACGCCGAGACCATCGTCGGAGCGGCGCTCGATCTCATCGACGCATCGGCCACCAGCTGAACAAGAGCGCACGCGTGAGCCTTGAGGCATCCGTTCCTCGCCCGGAGCTCCTGTAACCACATCGCATCGCGCTCCACGCGTCGTGGCGAGGCGGGTCGTTCTCCGACACACGGCACGCGCCTGGCGAGCGGTTCAGTTCGCGTCTGCGGGCAGATCCTGCCAGAGCGCGTTGGGGTCATCGGACTCCGCGATGCGCCGAACCGCCCTGTGGAGCCGGTCCTGTACGAACGAGAAGAGTCCAGAGGCAAAGCTGATCCTTCGCACGCCAAGCGCGGTGAGTTCGCTGAAGGCGAGACCACCTTGACGCGCGGTGATGTTGACGGGTCCCGGAATCGCCGCGGTGAGTCGAGCGATCCGGTCCCGATCCCCGAGCGCGATCGGATAGATGCAGTCCGCGCCGGCTTCGAGGTAGAGGAGGCCGCGACGGATCGCATCGGCGAGCTCGTACCTCTCGTCGCCGACGTGGCGGATGACGCTGTCCACGCGGGCATTTACCACGATGTGCACTCCCGCATCGGTTGCGGCGCTTCGCACGTTTGCGAGAAATTCGGCCTGTCTCCCCGGATCGACGAGCACGCCATCTCCGTGATGGTCGGTATCCTCGAGATTGCAACCGACCACCCCGGCCTCGAGGATGCGCTCGACGAGCTCCTCCGGTTTGAGGCCATAACCCGATTCGAGGTCCGCGGTCACCGGGCAGTCCACCGACCGCGCAATGCGAGAGACGACGTCGAAGATGACATCGGGATCGCTCGAGTCATCGTCTCTGAGACCAAGCGTTGCCGCGATCGCCCTGCTCGAGGTTGCGATGACGGGGAATCGCGCATCGGCAACCATGCGAGCCGAGCCAACGTCCCAGACGTTCGGTAGGACGAGTGCCGCAGGTCCATGGTGTGCCTTGAGCAACATCTGTGCCTTCGCGACGAGCGTCGACCTCGTCGGAGCGGTGTTCATGGCGCTGAAGATCGATTGGTGCCGCGCGCGACGTAGTCGCCGACCGGTGAGCGGAACGCGATCGCGAGTCGGTTGTAGCTGTTGATTGCGATGATGGCGAGCGTGAGCCGCCACAGCTCCTCTTCGGAGAAGATCTTCCGCACCCTGGCGTAGAGCGAGTCGGGGACCTCACTCTCGGCGATCATGGTGAGCTCTTCACACCACATGAGCGCGGCCTGCTCGCGCTCGGTGAACACCGGTGCCTCCGGCCACACCGCGACGAGATGCAGGCGGTCATCGGACTCACCCTTTGCGCGGGCCTCCTTCACGTGCATCTCGAGACAGTGTGCGCAGCCATTCAGCTGCGACGCTCTCACCTTCACAAGTTCAAGGAGCGATGTCTCGAGAGTTCCGGCTCCCGCAGCTCTCGAAAGCTCGCGCAATGGACCGGTGATCTCTGCCTGATGGTGGTAATCGAACCGCATTCCGTGACCCCCCGAATCTCCCAATCGAGGATCATATGCTCGAACGCGGGGAAGCCAAAATGAGAGGGAGAGCTGCACGGCTCCGCCGAATCCCCGACGGGCCTGGCCCAGTCAACACCCGCGCCGAGCCATACCCGGATGCGTGCGGATCTGTCGCAACGTGGCTCACCGCGGTCTCGTCGGGTCGGTCCCGTGACGCGTGCCGGGCGGCGACGAGACCCGCGCGAATTGGCAACCGCCGGCCCGAAGAGCCACTCTGGGCGGGACTTTCGACCCTAGCTGGCGGCGGGGCAGGCCCCTAGGTTGAGCGGTGTCGCCCGATCTCCATCGGATCCGGTCGGTCGGTCGGTTGGGCGAAATTGCGGGCGTGTCTCGGACCCGAGAAAGGGGATCACCATGGCGGAGAATTTGATCGGGGCGAGCGTGTGGGAGAGCGCGATGTACGAGCACCTGAACTCGCATGCCGACAGCGAGCAAAGGATTCTCGAGGAGTACCAGAGTGCGGCGGCAGATTCTGGCTCTGCGGCCTTCTCGTACCTCGTCGGGTTGATCGTCGAGGACGAGATGCGACATCACCGCTGGTTCGCGGATCTGGCGTCGTCGATCCGTACCGATGCGGAATTCCGACCGGAGGCACCCGCGGTCCCGCGCCTTACGCGTTGGGGTGAGCACCCTCATCAGGTTGCCCAGCTCACGGAGAAGCTCCTCGAGCAGGAGCGGGCCGACTCTCATCAACTCAAGGTGCTCGAAAAGGAGCTGAAGGAGCAGAAAGACACCACGCTCTGGCATCTGCTGGTGAAATTGATGGAAATGGACACGGACAAACACATCGAGATCCTCAACTTCGTCAAGCATCACGCACGATGAAGTCGGATTGATCGCGTCGCGGTTCTCTAACGTCTCATGCACCGTCGTATCTGCGTGGATCGAAATCCCACCGACAGGGTGTCGGGTCGATCCGCTCAGATCGGATCCGCGGACTTTTCGACCTGTCGCTTCGTGGCGTCGATCAGGTGGGAAAGCATCGCAGTGATCTGTGCGCGCACGGCGAGCGACTGGAGAGACCCGTTCGATGTCTGGCGCAACCCGTGCTGAGGAGTCGGTATCGGCGTTATTGATGCTGATTCCGCCACATTGGTGCCACCCGTGGGATCAGCTGCCACCTGGTTGGCGTGTCTTCCCAATGAATGGGTTGGATGAGTCGTCCCAGCTTCAATCCCGAGAACGAACGAGTGTTCGCGTGGTTCAGTCGGTGCGCGCCTCGCTGTCAACAATCACCGCGACGTATTTGACGGCCCGACGGCCTTCATCGTTGATGGCGTCGGTGTAGAGGCGCGCCATGTGCGCCGTCGACCATCCCCATCGGACCTGCTTCTGGAGTTCGGAGATGACTGGACCGAGAATGCCCGATCAATATCTCACCAGCGCATCGCAGACACCTCGCCTCGTCGGATACCCGTTTCGACGATGAACCCGAGGAGACATCCTGTGCGGCTGTCGCCTTCACGAGAGAGCCAAACAGATCATGCGCACCTCGTCGGCGCTCGGTGATCTGACTTAGCGAAGATTGCTTAATCGCCAGTCGGGAAATTTCGATTCTGAATTCGGGTCTGGCGAAGTGTTTCCACTCCAGCGTCGAGCAGGGCGGCACGCGCGGGCAAGGATTGCGCGATTCTGTCTCACGCTCGCGCGAGAGACCCAGACCCTTCAGACTCTGGATATACGTCTCGACTTCGTAGGGGCCGAGATCGACAATGTGCTGTCTGCCGACCCCCCGTGCAATGTGGACTTTGATGAAGCTCTCGTTGCGTCGGGTCATTGAGGGCGAGAGGTCAACCCAGCCGATTAGCTGCCAGGCGTCAATCGCACCATTGAGGGTGGGGTTGTTCCCCTCCGTCTGACCGGACGCGAGGGCAAGTCGGGCCGCGTGTATCGGTGCGTCACGCTCGACGTGACCTCGCGTTCAACTCGGCACTTCGTCCCGCGAAATTCCCATTGTCACGAGAAACGCTGGCCCGCGCCGCATCATCGATCGGGACCGACGTTGGCCAACCCTCTCGATGATGGACCCTCGGGAGACCTCGCGCCGCAGTGCTGCTTCGAAGCGCCAAAACGACGACCTCCTGTTGGACCCATCTTGAGCATCTCGTCGATCGCGGTTCCTCCCGCTCGTGTGCGCCTGACCTCAACGAGAAACAGTTGGAACGGGTCGGCACGTTTGGCCCTGTCGATTCTCGGTGGTTCCAATCTGGTGACCCAGCTTTGACGCAAGTCCCGCAGGATCGGAGATGTACGGGTTACCCTCTGGCAAGCTCACGTAGGGGTGTCTCTACGATTTCGCTGAAGGTCGGGAACGCGTGGACGACGTCGACCAGTATTTCGAGCGGGATCTCGGCGCGAATCGCAAGCGTCAATTCGCCGAGCCATTCGTCGCAGTGTCCGCCAATGCTCGAGGCACCAATCAGCACTCCTCTCTTGCGGTCCGCGATGAGTACCAATCGGCCCTGGGGACTTGCATCGGTCGTTGCGCGCACGACAGAGGTGAGTTCGACCGAGGCAGAATGCGCGTCAACTCCCTCAAGGTGAGCGAACTCGACGGTGAGCCCGACCGAGGCAACGGGAGGGTCGGTGTACACGGTCCTTGGAATGGCCCGGTAATTACCAACAGCAGCTCCTCCGAGGAGGTTGTCGACGATGATCCGGCCCTGGTAGTTGGCCGTGTGTGTAAAGGGTGCGATGCCCGTGACGTCTCCAGCTGCCCAGACGTGCCGCTGACCGGTGACGCGACCGTCAGGATCTGTCGGTACTGCGCCCTCTTCAAGCACGATACCGAGATGTTCGAGTCCAAGGCCCTCGGTATTCGGGTGGCGTCCGACGGCGACGATGATCCGTTCGACGACCAGTGAGGTACCGTCGCCGAAATGGACCTCTGCTCCCGACGCAACGGGACCCACCGAGGTCACGCTCACGTCAGTCAAAATGTCGACTCCGTCGGAGCGGAGCACGTCGGCGAGAATGTCTGCGACCGTCGGGTCCTCATTCGCGAGGAGTTGACCCGCGGAGTCCGCGATTGTCACCTCGACGCCAAAGCGCGCGTACATCTGGGCCAGTTCGCAGCCAACGGGACCGGCACCGAGGATGAGGATCGACTTCGGTCGACTGTGGCTCGTGAGTGCCTGATCGCTCGTCCAGGACGGCACGTCGTCTAGACCCTCGATGGGTGGCCAATTCGCAACGCTGCCAGTCGCGATGACCAGCTCTGACCATCGGTGCTCGACCCCGTCTACCTCGATGCGACCAGACCCGCTGACGACGCCACGTCCGCGGAGTAGCGCGACGCCATGCTCGGTGAGATTGCGGACCGCCCCCTCGTCGTTGCCGTGATCGCTGAGATCGTCACGTCGCGCAACTGCGGCCAAGAAAGCCAGTTCATCGTCATCGAGCACCAGCGCGTCTGCAGTTGCACCAACGTCGCGTGAACGTCGCACCAACTTACGGACCTCGGCCGATCGCAGCATTGCCTTGCTTGGAACACATGCGACGTAGGGACATTCGCCGCCGACGAGATGGGCTTCGACGAGACCAACGCTGAGACCGGCCATCGCAGCGCGATCTGCGATCAGCTCTCCAGCACTCCCGGCACCAAGTACCAACACATCGAACTCTGCCATTGTCGTCTCCCGTGCCGATCAATTCCGAGGCACCTTTGAAGTTGTTGACTGGCTCTTGCAGGTGATTTCAGCATCTCTTTCCGTGATGCCATTCGCGATCTCTCAGGGAAGATCCTCACAGATGAACATGGCGAAGTCCACGAGATCACGTTGTTGGTCTTCCCGTCTCGGAAGTATGCCAAGCCTCTTGGTGCGCCTCCGATCGAGATAGTCCCATCTACGATCAAGCTCAGCAGGCGCGATGACCAACCGAATCCGGAGCATCTCCAGCGACTTCGGCCATCGAGTCGCCAAGTCACTTGTGTAGGGGTCGACCGCAAGGATTCTCTGTCCCCTGAGATGATCAGCGTGGCGCCACTTGTCAGCAGATCGTCCTTGAAGGTTCAACACGTTCCCTCTTCGTTCCCGCTGCGAAGACTCGTGGGCAAAGGCCCCATCAAGGTCAGACGTACCTCACCCGGAATCGCCGATCGGATCGAGAGGGTCCGTGCACAAGTCCCTATAGGCTTGCTCGAAACAACGGTGCTCACCAGAGTGGCTCCGGAAATTGACTCGTACGATGCAGATAAAAGAGGGAACATGGATAACGAAGGCAAGTGCCCGGTCACGGTGGGAATGAACACACACTTGGCTGAGAGTCAGGCGAACCAGCGGTGGTGGCCGAATCAGCTCAACCTGAAAGTTCTCCACCAGAACTCCCCCCAGTCCAATCCCATGGACCCGGATTTCAACTACGCCGAAGCATTCTTGACGCTTGACCTCGATGCCCTGAAGCGCGATATCGCGACCGTGATGACGACGTCGCAGGACTGGTGGCCGGCTGATTATGGTCACTACGGGCCGCTCTTTATCCGAATGGCGTGGCATAGCGCGGGCACCTATCGCATCGGCGATGGCCGTGGTGGTGCAGGGTCCGGCGCACAGCGCTTCGCGCCGCTCAATAGTTGGCCAGACAATGTCAATCTCGACAAGGCACGCCGTTTGCTCTGGTCGGTCAAGCAGAAGTACGGCTCCAAGATCTCTTGGGCCGACTTGATGATTCTCGCCGGGAACTGCGCTCTGGAATCAATGGGGTTCAAGACCTTTGGCTTTGCCGGAGGTCGCGTGGATATCTGGGAACCGGAAGAGGACACCTACTGGGGCCCCGAAGACACGTGGCTCGGTGATGAGCGCTACAGCGGAGACCGCGAACTCGACAATCCCCTCGGTGCAGTGCAGATGGGCCTTATCTATGTGAATCCGGAGGGTCCCAATGGCAACCCCGATCCTCTCGCGGCTGCCAAAGATATCCGGGAGACCTTTCGCCGCATGGCCATGAACGACGAGGAGACCGTTGCGCTCATTGCCGGTGGCCACACGTTCGGCAAGACCCACGGAGCCGCGGACCCGACGCGTTACGTCGGCCCAGAACCCGAGGGTGCGGGTCTCGAGGAGCAGGGTCTTGGATGGAAGAACTCCTATGGCACCGGCCGCGGCGGCGACACCATCAGCAGCGGACTCGAGGGTGCGTGGACGACAAGTCCCGCGCAATGGGACAACAACTTCTTTGACAACCTGTTCGGCTACGAGTGGGAACAGGTGAAGAGCCCCGCGGGTGCGAGGCAGTGGAAGCCCAAGGATGGCGCGGCGGCAGACGCCGTGCCCGACGCTCATGACGCGTCGAACCGGCATGCCCTCACAATGCTCACGACGGACCTCGCACTGCGTTTCGACCCAGAATACGAGAAGATCGCGAGGCGCTTCCACGAGAACCCCGAACAGTTCGCGGACGCGTTCGCCGCGGCGTGGTTCAAGCTGACACACCGCGACATGGGACCGTACTCGCGGGGTCTCGGCACGCTGGTCCCCGCCGAACCCCAGTTGTTCCAGGATCCCGTCCCCGCGGTGACCCACGAACTGGTCGGCGCCTCGGAGATTTCGGAGTTGAAGCGCAAGATCCTCGCCTCGGGTCTCTCTATCGGCCAGCTGGTCTCGACGGCCTGGGCGTCGGCGGCGACATTCCGTGGTACCGACAAACGTGGTGGGGCCAATGGAGCGCGCATCCGCCTCGCGCCGCAAAGGGATTGGGTGGTCAACAATCCGGCGGGGCTCGCGGTGGTGTTGTCGTCCCTCGAGGAGATCCAGGCGGAGTTCAACAGTTCGAACACCAGCGGAAAGATGGTCTCGCTCGCCGACCTCATCGTCCTCGGTGGATGTGCGGCGGTCGAAGAGGCCGCGAGGGCGGCGGGTCACGATGTCCAGGTTCCGTTCTCACCGGGACGCACGGACGCGTCACAAGATCAGACTGACGTCGAATCTTTCGCGGTGCTCGAACCGACCTCGGATGGTTTCCGTAACTACCTGGGAGGAGGACACCAACAGCGGGCGGAGGAGCTGCTCCTTGATCGGGCGCACAAACTGACACTTACCGCTCCCGAGATGACGGTTCTCCTTGGTGGAATGCGGGTCCTGAATACGAACTTCCCGAAGTCCGATCTCGGCGTCTTCACGGAGCGTCTCGAGACGCTGACCAACGACTTCTTCG
>DAIDIA010000313.1 GCA_027459565.1 Acidimicrobiaceae bacterium
CGCCCCGAGCAGGCCGACGCGCTCATCGAGCGCGACCGAGGTCGGATCGATCTCGAACGGGCCGACGAAGCTGACAGCGCCATAGGAGGGCTCAGGGGCGAGCTCGACGGGCCGCCGTCGCGCCTTCGCCGTCACGCGCGCTGCCTCGATCGCAGAATCGACCGCGCGCGCCACGCCATCCTCGGTCAGCTCCACGGTCCCGGAAAATCCCATTGATCCGTCGATGATCACGCGCACGCCGATACCGATCTCGACATCGTCGCTCGTACCCTCCACAGCGGCGTCGCGTAGAACCAGGTACTGCTCCCTGATCTCCTCGATCCGGATCTCCGCCCCGCTTGCTCCCCTCGATTGCGCGCGCTCAAGCGCGACCGCATCGAGTTGCGCGAGTGGCAGAGCGAGAAATTCCTCATCGAGTGATGCCACAGAACCTCCCACTATCTATCGTCCGAAGACCAGGCATCGGTACCCAATTGGCTCACCGGAGCCCATCTGGACCACGTTAACCGTGCGATCACTCTGTGGCGAGTAGAAGTTCCGCCCGGAGCGGCTCTTCTAGGAGGTCGCGAATTCACTCTCGCGGTCATCGCCTTGTTGGCTTGACCACGTCGCGAACATCTCTGCGTAACGGCCGCTGTTCGCGAGGAGTTCGTCATGCGAACCGATCTCGACGATCTCGCCGTGATCGACGACGACAATCCTGTTTGCCCGCATCGCGGTGGTCAGGCGGTGAGCGATGAGAATTGCGGTACGCCCCTCAAGCAGGCGGTCCAGTGCGGCCTCGACCTTGGTTTCGGATTTGAGATCAAGATTCGACGTCGCCTCGTCGAGCACAAGGACACGCGGTCCCGCGATGAACGCCCTTGCCAGGGCGATCAACTGGCGCTCTCCCGATGCGAGTGACTGTCCGCGTTCGTGCACCTCGGTATGCATTCCGTGGGGCAGGCGTTCGATCAACTCCTCGAGCCCGACGGCGCGGATCGCCTCGGCGACCTCTTCGTCGGTTGCCTCCGGACGGGCGAATGCGATGTTGTCCCGAATCGAACCGGAAAACAGGAACGCCTCCTGGGGGACCACGCCGAGCTGGCGGCGAAGCGAGTGAAGCGTGACCGCTCTGAGGGGATGACCGTCGATCGAGACGGTGCCTTCGGTCGGGTCGTAGAAGCGCGTCACGAGTTTCGCGATCGTGGACTTTCCTGCACCGGTCGCACCGACGAAGGCGATGATCTCACCGGCGGCGATGTGCAGATTGACGTGCTTGAGCACCGGGACCGCCGGGTCATACCCGAACGAGACGTCGTCAAAGTCGATCTTGCCCTCGATGGCGGGAAGCTCGTAGGCATCTTCTGACTCGGAGACCGTCGGAACCGTCTCGAGCAACGTCCGCAGCTTCGTGACTGCCGCCTGTCCCTGCTGGTAGGTGTTGTAGAGCTGCACCAGCTGCTGGATCGGTTGGAAGAACGACCCGAGATAGAGAATGAATGCGGTGAGAACTCCGATGGTGAGGTGATGGTGCAAGACCATGTCGCCGCCGATCAACAAGAGCGCGAGCTGCCCGCTGAGCCCGATCAGGTCTGATGATGCGGTGTAGGCCGCGGTGACCTTGGCGCTTGTCCTGTTGGCCGCGCGGTAGTGGCCCACGACGTTTCGATGGTGGATGACATTGTTGCGCTGACGGTTGTACGCAGCGACGATGCGCACGCCGGAAAGGCTCTCGGCGATGTCGCCGATGACACCCGCGAGGGTGTCGCGCACCTGGAGATAGGTCCGCGCCGATGCTGAACGGAACCACAGCGAGGTCGAGATGAGCGCGGGGAGCACGAGCGCGCAGGTGATCAACGCGAGCCGGACGTTGTAGGTGAAAAGGATCGTCGTGACCACCACCATCGTCAGCCCCTGGATGCAGAACTGGGCGAGACCGTCCTGGAGGAGCTGCTGGAGAACCTCGATATCCGCGGTCATCCGCGTCATGATGACGCCGGCCTTCTCCTCGGTGAAGTAGTCAAGCGAAAGACGCTGGATATGGGCGAACACCTTGACGCGGAGATCATTCATCACATACGCGGCAAGTCTGCCGGTGTTGCGCACCCGCTTGCGCTCCACCAGCACCGTGAGGATGACCGTCGCGAGATAGGCAACTCCGGTGATCACGATCACGCTCAGGTGGTGATTCGGGTGGGCCGCGGTGCCGATTCCGTTGTCGATGCCGATCTGGGTGAGATAGGGACCGGTCTGGAATCCAATTGTCTCGATCGTCAGGAAGACAAGTGACCACACGGCGATCGACCAACGCGCGCGTACGAGTGCCCAGAGCGTCAGACGACCCTTGTCCTCATTGCGGGGGGTGTAGACAGCCGTCGGTCTCGGGTGTTCGGGTTCTGTCGCAAGCAGCCTCTCGACCGCCGCCTCGAGCTCCGCGGGAATGCCTGCGAAGGGCGCACCGCCGGGCGCACCGTGCGCTCCGGGTCCCGGCCCAGTTCCGAATCCTGCGGCCGGGTTGCCCCGGATGCCGGCCCACATCCCTCCTCCACCAAATCCCATCCCCATTATCGGCTCGCATCCTTCTCTTGGACCTCTTGCGCTCCGGGAATATCGAGTTGCTCGCCCTCTTCTTCAAGCACGCGAGCGAGCACCTCGGCATAGCGTCGATCCTCGGCGAGCAGCTGCGCGTGCGGTCCACTCGCGATGACGGTGCCGTTCTCGACGAGTACCACGCGGTCCGCAAGGCTGATCGTCGCGAGCCTGTGCGCAATGATGATCGTCG
>DAIDIA010000314.1 GCA_027459565.1 Acidimicrobiaceae bacterium
GAAGAGGGTTGCGTTCCCGAATTGGCAGCGGGCACCAGACCATGGTGGAACGCGGCGGGCGGATATCGCCTTGGTCCGAGGGCGCGACCTCTCGGGTGATTGCGGAGGAATCAGCCTGCTATTCGTCCTCGTTTGCCTCGAAATCGAAGACCCTCGCGTCGGCTGCTCGGTCCTGATACGGATCGCGTCGCCTCGCTGGCTCCGTTGTGGTCGTCTCGCGGTGACTCCTCACGAGACTTGAGGTGTCGGCCGGTCGCGGCGAGATATTCATCGGGGGCAGCATCTGCACGGGCAGAGTCGGGGGAAGATCGGTCTCTCCGAATCGCAGGATCGGTGCGTCGCCGCCCGGGCGCTGTGAGATCTTGCGGCCGAGGAGCTGTTCGTCGGCCGCGCTCAGGGGCCGCGCCTCGCTCTGCTCCTCGTCCGCCAGGTCATGAACCGTCTGGACCGGGGCATTGACGAGGCTGAGGTTTGCCGCAGTCTGAGTAGGCACATCCACGATTGCCGTCTCGATGCGCTCCTTGATCGCAATCAGTTCAGCGATCGCCGCCTTGCGCTGGTCACTGAGGAAGGTCATCTGCGCGACAGCCTTCGCCTTGTCCTGTTCGACGCGTTGGAGGTAGCCATCACGCCGACGCCGCATCTGCTCTTCGATCGAACGCGCCTTGGCGCGCGCCTCGTCGAGGATCTCCTGTGCGTCGTCTACGGCCTGGCTCCTGAGCTGTTTGACCTCGTTCTCGACGTTCTGCCTCAACGCGAATGCCCCGTCCCAGGCCTCCTGGAGGATCCGCTGGACCCGGTCGCCGAGGATGTCAATCGGGACGGCTGGCTGGGCTGGTTGGGCGTGGACGCTGGCGGCCTGTTCGAGGTGGGTGACACGCTTGTGCATCGCTCGAAGCTGGCTTACCGCGGATTTGAGCCGTTTCTCTGCCTCATTTGCACGCAGAACGGTCTCATTGAGGCGGTGCTGCTGCTGGGCGAGATACCGGTCAACCTGCTCAGGGTCATATCCGCGTCGCGAGGCATCAAAGAGTGGTGCTCCGTGTATCGGTCCGTCGAATGCGTTGCCCTGGTCCATGATGGCCCCGTTTCTCTGTCCCCAAAAGGGTGTGGTCGAACTCGTTGGGAGTCCCTGCGTCCCCCGATTCAAGGAGTCCCGTCGTCATCGGAATGTTAGTGAGAATGTCGGAAAAAGAGAGGGATAGTGGCGAGATTTCTTGCCTTGGGTCGACAGTACGCGCGATACGGACCGTTTTGGCATCAGTCGAGTTGCACGCGTGCCAGACCGTTGGCCGAGGACGTCGTGCGCACCGTTACGATACGAAGCACAAATCGCAGCAAGCGTGACGTGGAGTGAAAGCGAGTTCAGCAACGTGAGTGGGCTTGAAGATGTTTTGGTGGGAAAGTCAGAGATCGAACGGGCGATTCACCAGGCGCTCTTGCACGGTGGCGAATTTGCCGAAGTCTTTGTCGAGGATAGGCGGACAACAGGAATCTCGCTCGATGACCGCCGAGTCGAGGAACTCGCGACGGGCCGCGATCGGGGAGCGGGAATACGTGTTGTTGTTGGCGACACCACAGGATTTGCCCATACCGCCGACATCTCCGGTGCAGGTCTCGTTGCTGCAGCAATGGCGGCAGCTTCGATCGCGAAGAGTGGCGGCGGAGGCGTGCGAGAGATCCAGTTGGTGCAACAGCACTATCCGTCGCGGGGAACGGTCGAGATCTATCCGGAGTCAATAGCCAAAGCAACGAAGGTCGCGCTTCTTGAGAGTGCCGACGACGCTGCGCGTTCAGTCAATGGGGCGATCCGACAGGTATCGGCCGGATACGGCGACAGCCGGCGCCGATTCGTCGTTGCGAATTCGGATGGCGTCTACGCATCCGATGATCAGGTTCGGACGCGGCTCTTCGTGATGTGTGTCGCCGCAGGAGACGGCGGAATGCAGACAGGCTACGAGAGCATCGCCTATACGGTTGGATACGAGCTCTTTGACCGGATCAGCGCGCAGGAGACGGCGACCAAGGCTGCAAACCGCGCAATCGCGAAGCTTGTGGCGCGGCCCGCGCCCTCGGGTGTGTTGCCGGTCGTCCTCAAAAGCGGCACCGGGGGAATCTTGTTCCACGAGGCCTGTGGGCATGGTCTCGAGTCGGACCACATCGTCAAGGACGCGTCCGTGTACGCGAACCGGATCGGTGAGACCGTCGCGAGTCCGTCGGTGACGCTTGTCGACGATGGCACGGTGGCGGATAAATGGGGGACGTCGACAATCGATGACGAGGGATACCTGTCACAACGCAATGTTCTGATCGAGAACGGGGTGCTGACGGATTACATGTGGGATCTCCTCCGATCCCGGAAAGAGGGCCGTGCGTCCTCGGGAAATGGACGACGCCAGAGCTATCAGCACCTGCCGATGGTCCGAATGACCAATACCTATCTCATGCCAGGAAGCGACGATCCCGATGAGATCGTCGCACAGACCCAGAACGGGGTCTATGTGGCGCAGCTCGGAGGCGGTCAGGTCAACACGGCGACTGGTGATTTCGTCTTTGGCATGACCGAGGCGTATCTGATCGAAAATGGGAAGATCACTGAGCCCATTCGCGATGCGAATCTCATTGGGAACGGGCCAGAGGTGCTTCAGCGGATCGACGCGGTTGGAAGCGATTTTGATATGTCGCCCGGAACGTGTGGAAAGGATGGCCAGAGCGTCCCCGTCGGCTGTGGACAGCCGACACTGCGTATCAGCGGAGTGACGGTTGGAGGAACCGCAGGTGCCTGAGTTGCTCGACATTGCAAAACGAATCGCCGAGCAGGCGAGAGGTGAAGAACAGATCGAGGCCTACGTCTCGTGGAATCGAGATACGGAAATCAGGGCGTTCGAGGGGGAGGTCGAGTCGCTCTCCTCTGCAGAGTCGGCGGGAATAGGGATTCGCGTCATCCAGGGCAATCGCCAGGGCTTTGCCTACGTCGGAGACCTCGACGAACGACACGCTCGCGAGACGCTCGAGGAGGCGCGCGATAACGCGAGATTCGCGTCGGTTGACGAGCACGCCGGACTCGCGGAACCTGACGGAGTCTCAGTCCAGGAACTCGAGCTGTGGAATGACGAACTCGCCGGGTTCGCCAATGCTGACAAGATCGCCCTCGCGCTGGAACTCGAGCGTAAGGTCCGCGCAGGCGACGAGCGCATACGTCAGGTCGTGAGCGCGGACTATGGCGATTCGAGTGGCGAGAGTGCGATCGCAAGTTCAAAAGGAATCGCAGTGAGTTCGCGGGAGACGACCTGCTTCATCTCCGCGGACGCCGTCGCGGGATCCGGTGACGACACCCAGACGGGAAGCGGTTATTCAGTAGGTCGCGGTGCCGGTGATATCGATGTCAACAAAGCAGCGCGCGATGCCATCGATCGCGCTACTCGGCTCCTCGGAGCGAAAAAGCCGGCGAGTGGACGCATTGCTGTCGTCTTTGACCCTCGGATCACCGCCACACTTCTCTCGATACTTGCCGGCACCCTCTCGGGCGAGGAGGTGGCGCGCGGCCGGTCGCTGTTTGCCGGCCGCATTGGCGAGGAGGTCGCAACGTCAGCATTTACCCTGGTCGATGACCCGACTGATATCAGGGCGTTCGGAGCCTCCGCGGTTGACTCCGAGGGGCTTGCGTGTCGCCGTAACGTCCTTATTGAAGGTGGGAGATTGTCGAAGTATCTCTATGACTCCTACTCATCTCGGGTTGCGGGAACCTTCTCTACGGGGTCCGCGGTACGCGGCGGTTTCAAATCGATTCCGGGTGTTGGAGCGCGCGCGCTAGCGCTTGCACCAGGTGAGCTCGATCAGAACGGGATCATCGCGGCAATCGGCGATGGGCTGCTCATTCAGGGAATCAGTGGCGTGCATTCCGGAGTGAATCGGGTCAGTGGCGACTTTTCCGTTGGTGCCGAGGGAATCATGTTTCGCCAAGGTCGGCTCGCGGAGCCCGTACGTGAGATCACCATTGCGTCGACGATCCAGAAGATCTTGCAAAATGTCCTCTTCATCGGAAACGATGTTGAATGGCTTCCGAGTAACGCATCTGGCGTGAGTCTCGCGATCGGAGAAATCGCGATGAGCGGAGCCTAAGCGGTCGGAACTGCCGCTGGCGCGGGAGCGCTGGACGCGGATTTATCTGATTTTGCCTCGCTCGGTGCGCTATCGGCTGATTTTGCTTCGCCAGTTGTGGTCTCCGCATTTTGGACATCGGTCGCGGTTGCCGCGGTCTTTGTCGCCGATTCCGCTGAGCGGCTGTCGGTCTTGTAGAAGCCGGATCCTTTGAAGACGATGCCGACGCTGCGAAACACCTTTCGGAGCTCCCCGCCGCATTTTGGACAGACCGTCAGTGGCTCGTCGCTGAAAGATTGGACGACTTCGAGGTTCTCGCCGCAGTCTCGGCACGCGTATTCGTAGGTCGGCATTCAATGCTCCCGGTTGGCACTCGTTACTTGTGAGTGCTAATTCTAGCCGGACGTTCGCAGAATGCTCTCATCGGGAGTCCTACACTCGTTCCATGCTGGAAACCCCGCCAATCAACACTGATGTCCGGCGGGCGAGTGCGAGCTGTGTCGTTACGATGGCGCCCGAGACAAGCGCCAAGATCGCTGGACAGGAGCTTGCCAAGGGTGATGTGCTCGGCGTCGCCCGAATTGCCGCTATTCAGGGGGCGAAGCGGACCGCGGAGCTCATCCCCCATGTCCAGGAATCACTGCTTGGTGCGATTACCGTTGATTTTCGCCTCGAGACTGCCGCAGTTGGGATCACGGCCCATGTCGCGTCGAGAGATCAAAGCGATGTCGAGATGGCGGCGTTGACAGCGTGTATGGTCGCCGCCTTGACGATCTATGACATGTGCAAGGCAATCGATCGTTCGATGTCGATCGGGCGGCTCGCACTCGCCGCTGGCTGAGCCCACCGGCGGTAAATCGAGC
>DAIDIA010000315.1 GCA_027459565.1 Acidimicrobiaceae bacterium
GAAGGAGCTGCTCGCGCACCTCGAAACCGAGGTCGCGCGCGAGCGTGGTCACGGTCGCCGAGGTGATCCCCTCGAGCGCGCCCACCGCGGAGTTCGGCGGCGTGAGGATGATGCCGTCGCGCACGAGGAACACATTCTCGCCCGTTCCCTCCGAGCAGTAACCATCGGTCGTCATCATCAGCGCCTCGTCATATCCCGCGCGCACCGCCTCGACCTTCGCGAGCGAGGAGTTGATGTACATCCCGGTCGCCTTCGCGGCCGTCGGCATCGATCGCGAGTCATGGCGCGCCCACGAGCTCACCTTGAGCCGGATTCCGTTCGTCGCCCCATCGTCGCCGAGGTACGCCCCCCAGGGCCAAAGCGCGACCGAGACGTTCACCGGACTGAGCAGGGGGTTGAGTCCCATCTCCCCGTATCCGAGATAGATCAGCGGACGGATGTAGCACGCGCGAAGACCCGAGGCGCGCACCGTGTCGCGTACCGCCTCGCAGAGCTCCTCGACGCCATAGGGCGACTCCATCGCGAGGATGTGCGCGCTGCGCAGCAGCCGTTCGATGTGGTCGCGTAGGCGGAACACCGCGGGTCCGCTCGAGGTCTCGTACGCGCGCACGCCCTCGAAGACACCGGTTCCGTAGTGGAGGGAATGGGTCAGCACGTGGACGGTCGCGTCCTCCCAGTCGACGAGTTCGCCGTCCATCCAGATCTTCGCGGAGGGTTGGATTGGCATCTCAGAGCCTTTCTGCGACGGCATCGCCCATCGCCGTCGTGGTCATGGTCTTGCCCGAGGTCGCCATTTCGACGCCGACGGCAAGAACCGCATCGGTGATCTTTTTCGCGGTAGCGCTCTCGCCGAGATGGTCGAGCATCATCGCCGCGGACCGGATCGCGGCGAGTGGATTCGCCCGCTGTTGGCCCGCGATGTCGTGTGCCGCTCCGTGGACCGGTTCGAACAGCGAGGGACCGGTTCGCGCGGGGTTGAGGTTCGCCGACGCTGCGAAGCCGATGCCTCCGGCGATCGCTCCGGCGAGGTCGGTGAGGATGTCGCCGAACAGGTTGTCTGTCACCACGACGTCGTAACGGTTCGCATCGGTCGCGAAGTAGATGCACGCCGCGTCGACATGGTTGTACGCGGTCTCGACATCGGGATACTCGGCCGCGACGGCTTCGAAGGTGCGCTGCCACAGATCGCCCGAGAAGGTCAGGACGTTGGTCTTGTGCACCAGCGTCAGGTGCTTGCGGTCGCGCGATCGCGCGAGGTCGAACGCGTAGCGGACGCACCGCTCCACGCCGTGGCGGGTGTTGACCGATCCCTGGGTCGCGACCTCGAACGGGGTGTTGCGCCGCAGCTGGCCACCCTCGCCAACGTAGGGCCCCTCGGTGTTCTCGCGGATGACGATGAAATCGCAGTCGGGAGCGATCGCGCCCGGGACTCCGTTGAAGGGTCGGTGGTTGATGTAGAGGTCGAGCTCGAAACGCAGCGGCAGCAAAAGGCCGCGCTCGAGGATCCCCGAGGGCACCTCGGTCGAGCCGATCGCCGGGCCGATCGCTCCGAGCAGGATCGCGTCGAAGCCGCGCAGCTCATCGATCAGTCCCTCGGGCAGCACCTCGCCCGTCTCGACATAGTGCCGCGCGCCAAGGTCGTAGTCGACGGTGTCGAGTTCGACACCTGCGGCCCTGACGACTTTGAGCGCCTCGTCGAGGACCTCAGGACCGATTCCGTCTCCACCGATGACCGCCACTCTGTATCGTCGCACTCGCCTACGTCCTTTGTTCGTTGCGCCAATGACCAAGAACTCCTATTGTTGCCCAGCTTTCCCCTGCTCATTACGGACCCGGGCTGAAGACCGCCGACAAAAAAACCGCCCACCAAGTGGACGGTCTCGACGCTTGACCCGCAGGTCAGCGTCTCAGGGAAAGATAATGCGGGCGGGCTTCGCGCTCTTGGTCCTCATCCCCCCAGTCTTGTCAATCCGTCTGGGCGCGTCAATTCACCATCCTTAACGAGACGGGGCGCTCGGTGGCGGCATCGCAGAGTCCCGTCGCCACGATGGCCCAGCGAGAGCGCGGCTGCGCACAGTCGAGGCCGAGCGCGATACCGTGGAAAGCATGAGCGAGCACAAACTCTCCGCCGAGACCCATGCCCGTTTGGTCGCTGAACTTGCCGACCTCACGACGCGCGGGCGCATCGAGATTGCGCACGCCATCGAGGCGGCGCGCGCGCTCGGCGACCTGAGCGAGAACGGCGACTACCACGCCGCGAAGGACGCCCAGGGCAAGATGGAGTCCCGCATCCGCCAGCTCCAGGCGATGCTCAAGGTCGCCGTCATCGTCGACAACGAGGCGAGATCCGAGGGGCTCGTCTCCACCGGATCGATCGTGACCATCCGCTACGAGGGCGACGACGATGTCGAGCGCTACCTGCTCGGATCGATCGAGGAGCGACACGCCGACGTCTCCGTGATCTCTCCGGGCTCCCC
>DAIDIA010000316.1 GCA_027459565.1 Acidimicrobiaceae bacterium
CTGTTGCTTCAACCTCGACAACCTATTCCTCGTCGACGCGCGACCGATCCTGTTTCTTTCGGGCGATGCTCTTCTTCTCCTCAAGCCGTCGTTCAACCGAGCCGAGCGTCGGTCGTGTTGCCCTTCGTGGCCTCCTCACGATCAAGGCATCACGAAGGCGCGAGGCAAGGAGGTCAAGAGCGATCTCGCGATTGCGCAACTGGGAGCGCTCCCTTGATACGACGACGCGCAGCGTCGGACCAAAACGATGCTCAAGTTTCGCGCGCTGGACGTCGTCAAGTGAAGGCGACTCGCGAATGGAAAATATCGCCTCAACGCGAGTATTGGCGGTGTTCGCGTGCTGACCGCCAGGACCGCCGCTACCGCTGAAACGCCAGGAGATCTCCTCGTAGGGAATTTCAAGGTTTTGGTTGATGATCAATGGGCTGTTGGTCATATCTGCGAGCTCCTCTCTGCAGGTTAGTTTGCGAGAGGGTTACCCAAGACAGCGATGGTCCTAGGCCGAAGCCTGTGTACGACCCTCCTGACGTCTCCGTTCTGTCGCCTCCGGAAGCAATTGCCCGTTTTCGTCGATAATCACGCCGTAGTCATGTTCGGCGGAATCGCGCGAGACATATCCGAGCGCGACGTCACGCGCCACGGCCTCGGGTGCTCGTAGGAAGGGATCGCCGTATCCGCCACCACCGGCGCCCTCTCCCATGAATGATTCCCCGGCGAGAAATTCGTACCTTCCGGCGATTGCGACCCTCTGTTCCTTTTCGGTCCCAGGGTTGAGAAAGAGTTTGGCGACGGATCCAGGCTTGCCACCATGTACTCCCTTGCCTGGGAACTTGCCACGGTCTGCCCGTCGATTTAGCATTGCGGGAGCGAGGCATCGATACTCGCGTCGGTAACTCAACCCACCGCGGTGCTCACCGGGACCCCCGGAATCTCTGATGAGCTCAAACCGCTCAATGCGCACTGGGAACTGGAGCTCGAGAATCTCGATCGGGGTGGTGGGGTTGTTGTAGAAGAGCGCTCCAGTGCCACTGCATCCGTCGCTGACATTCGTCGCTCCCTGTGCCGTGGCGAGCACCTCGTACTGCATCGCCCGGCTTCCCTTGGCTCCGAGAGGGGTCTTCCACAAGAGCGCGGTGGATCCTCCCGCGCCACCGCCGTTGGCCGCCGCGCGCTCTGGCGCGAAATAGCCGAGTGCCTCAAGGACCAGATCCGTGGTCCGATATGCAACCGTTGTCGTCGCTCCTACTGGAGCTGGTAGACGCGGGTTGAGGACGCTTCCCTCGCGCGTAATCACAGAAACTGGGCGTCGCATCCCGCTGTTGAAAAGAGCAGACGGGTCAGTCATGGCCAACAGTGACGGGTAGACGGAGAATCCCTCCATGTAGGGCGGGAGCATGTTCACGGGACCGGCGGTCTGATCGTCACTTCCGGAGAAATCCAGCGTGATGGAGTCTCCGATCTTGCGAACGGTGAGTTCGTAACGCACTGGTTGGTCCCGAGTGATTCCGTCACTGTCGAGGAAGCTTTCGACGGTTACCTCGCCATCTCTCCATTGACGAAGGTGGCGGCGCATCTTTCGCTCGCCATGATCGAGAATCTCCTCGTAAACGCCGAGCAACGTCTCGACGCCGACGCTCTCAGCAAGCGCCTGTATCCTCTTCTTTGCCACAAGCGTCACACCGATCTGGGCACGCATGTCGCCGATATAGAGGTCTGGATCGCGGACATTTGCGGAGATCATCCGGATAATTCGATCGTCGAGGTCATAACCTCCCTCGTGTGATTCGCCGAGTTTCATCAGGGGAAGCAGTAGACCCTCTTGGTAGATCTCGGTCGATAGCATCGAGACACTTCCCACGAGCGCTCCACCCGAGTCGGATTTGTGCGCAGTGGCGCAGGAAAAAGCAACGTGGATTCCGTTGGAATATACCGGGACTATGACCATCAAATCGGGGGTGTGCTGGACGCCAATTTGATAGGGATGATTTGCGATCCAGATATCGTTCTCTCCGAAATTGTGCAGATTGAGGAGGTTCTCGACCGCAAATTGATAATTGACCGCGCCGTCAGTCACGAGGGCTCCAGTTGGAGTAGTCATTCGATAACTGCAGTCGCGCGTCTCTCTCATGAGTGTTGAATACGCGGATCTATAAAGCAGGTAGAGCATCTCTTCGCCGAGTGTTTCAAGTTTGGTACGGACGATCTCGGTTGTCATTGCATCGGGCCGCATTTGATACCTCACCATCCTCTGTGGTCGATCGTTTGCCGGATCATTTCTTCTTCATCACCAGAGTCGCAAACTCATCCATTGCTGCGATCCATCCCGGCGGAATCACCGTGGTCGTGTCTTCTTGTTCAACGATCGCGGGACCCTCTATGAAATCGGACAGATCGAGTGAGGCCCGCCGGTAGATTCGAGCCGGAACGAATCCGCTCGCAGCTTCGAAGTAGACGAGTCGTTCCGCATCCCTGGAGTGATCAAGGGCCGCGTGAGGCGAAACAGACGACGGCTGGTACTGAGGCATGGCAATAGTTGCGCGAATTCGATAACTGACAATCTCTACCGATTCCTCTTCAGAACAGTGGCCGTAGATCTCGCGATGGCGAGAATGAAATTTCTTGGCAATCAGTGTTGTCGTCTCGGGGTCTTGAGGGTTATCGACGGCTACCCGTATCTCGAACCCCTGACCGGGGTAGCGGGCATCGACTTCTCGAATGAAGATCACTTGGTTCGCGTGAAAACCCTGCGCGGCATACTCGCTTATGGCCTTTCGTTCGAGGATGTTGAATTGCGATGTGATCGTCTCGGAATCGAGGTCTTCAAGCAACCCAATATCAGTCTGCACGTAGTCCTCCGCGATATCGGTGCAAAGCAGCCCGAGGGCAGCGAATACGCCCGGTGAGCGTGGGACGAGGACCTCGGGAATTCCCAGTTCATCGGCGATTGACGCAGCGTGGACGGGGCCCGCACCCCCGCAGGCGACGAGATGGCATTCCGCGAGAGATACGCCTGCCTTGGCCGCAACTGCCCGCACGGCCTCCGCCATGTGCACGTCGTTGATTCGCACCGCGGAGATCGCTGCCTCTTCGAGATCAAGACCCAAAGGCACGGCAATGTTTCGCGATATTGCCTCTCTTGCCATCTCTGCATCAAGCGCAAGGGCACCGCCGAGGAAATAGTCGGGATTGAGATAGCCAAGTACAAGATCCGCATCCGTGATTGTGGCCTCGCGACCACCGCGGCCGTATGCGGCAGGTCCTGGATCGGCCCCGGCACTCTCCGGGCCAACTTGCAGACGTCCGTCAGCATCGGCGCGGGCGATTGTGCCACCTCCCGCACCGATCGTCGCAATGTCGAGCATTGGCACGAAGACTTCGTATCCTGCGACAGCGCCGGAGGTCACTTCGAGAGCGGCGCCGTCGCGGACAAATGCGACATCGCAACTTGTCCCGCCGATATCCATGGTGACGAGATTGTCGACACCGCGAGATTCCGCCAGGCGTTTTGCCGCTTGGACGGCCGCCGCAGGACCGGAGAGCAACGTGTGAACCGCCTTGCCGCCAAGTGTCAACGCGTTGAATGGCATGACGCCACCGTTTGAAGCCATGAGGTAGGTCTTGTTGGTGGCAACCCCAAGTGATCTCAGTCCCGTCGCCAGGTTGGCGACGTAATCAACCAGCACCGGCTCGAGATAGGCGTCGAGGATCGTCGTAGACATCCTTGACCATTCGCGGATTCTCGGCAGAATATCCGATGAGCAGAACACTCTGCAGTTTGGCGCTGCGTCTCTCAAGATGTCCATCGTCCGTTGTTCGTGTGCCTTGTTGGCGAAGGCAAACACGTAGCAGATGGCCAAAGACTCTATGCCTCGTGCGACGATCTCTTGGGCAGCCCTTGAAACATCGCTCTCGTCGAGGTCGCGGATCGTCCTCCCGTCGCGGTCAATGCGTTCGGAAATCTCGAAAACGTCGAGTTCGTCGATCAATGCGGGAGGACGTTGTTTGGTTGTGGAATAGGCGGGACCTGAGGTCATCTGTGACTGGACCTGGAATATTCCCTTGAGTCCTCGAGTGAGGAACAACCCTGTTTTGGCCCCGCGGCGCTGCAAGAGTGCATTTGTGGTGATCGTCGAGCCGTGCAAGAAGCTGTTGATCTGGCCTGGGCTGACTCCATCGCCGAGCACAAGCTCAACACCAGTCAGTACTGCCTGCGCCGGGTCCCTGGGCGTGCTTGGGACTTTCCTTGTCGAGAGGGAATTGGTCACTTTGTCAAAGACGACGAAGTCCGTAAATGTTCCCCCTACGTCGACCCCGATGGTCAGCATTTCCCCTCCGCTGAGTTGTTTGCACCTGATGCCTCTGTCCAACGACGCGTCAAAACCGTTTTCCATCGATCCCAGAGAGGCGAACGGGAAGACCTTGCCTCACCTTGAACAGTGAAAACACAGTAGTAGGCGCGCGGAATGCGCGCTTTTGCGGGAGGGGCATGACAGGGCCCCCGCAGTTCAACGTCTGAACCTGTGGCGCGGCATTTCTTCGTAATCGAGCAGTGGATGATGGAGAGCTGTCTCTCGTGCGAGGGGCGCGAAAGCGCCAGTAGGCATACGGGGGGATTCTCCCCCAGAGCACCCCATGCCGCGAGAAACCGCACAGCTTCGGCGATTGGCGCATAGGCTCGGTTCATGCAAATTGGTGATCTTGTTGCTGACTTCTCACTTCCCGATCAGTTCGGCGATATCCAGTCGCTCTATCGCTATCTCGATCTTGGTCCTGTTGTGCTGTTCTTCTATCCGGCTGCAATGACCAAGGGTTGCACGATGGAAAGCTGTCATTTTCGAGATCTGAAAGGCGAGTTCGAGGCGCTCGGCGCCCAGCGAATTGGAATCAGCAAAGACACTGTGGATAGACAGCGTGAGTTCTCTGAACGTTACGAGTTCGATTACCCGCTGCTCTCTGACGCGAGCGGCGCCGTTGCCGAACAGTTCGGCGTGAGCAGGTCCTTTGGAATCTTGCCGGTGAAGCGTTGGACCTTCGTCATTGGTGCCGACAGGCGGGTCATCGATGTCATCAAGAGCGAGGTGCGGATGGATTCGCACGCCGACCGCGCGCTAGACCAGCTTCGCAAACTCTCGAGCGCTCGTTAGCAAGCGAATATGGTGATTTTGAATTGGAGCAAAAGAGCATGAACGTGGGAATCGTTGGCGGAACCGGACCAGCCGGGCGCGCATTGGCTCTCCGGCTGGCCACTTCCGGGAACAGCGTCGTCGTCGGCTCCCGCGATCCGATGCGAGCGGATGCGATTGTCGGCGAGCTCCGGGAATTGCTCGGCGACCGATCGGGGTTCCTCCATGCTGGATCCAACGCCGAGGCCGCGCTGAGTCAGATAGTCGTACTCGCCACTCCATGGGAGGGGGCGGTGGCCACTGCGGTGGATCTCAAGGAACAGCTTCGAGCGAAGGTGCTCGTATCGATGGTCAATGCGCTCGCGCGCATAGGCGGCGAGTTCCAGGCCCTTATTCCGTCGCGAGGCTCCATCGCTGCCTCGGTACAGGGCGCGCTTCCAGAGACGCTGGTGACTACGGGGTTTCAACATCTTCCCGCCGCGGATCTCGCTCGAATCGAGAGAAACTTGGATGCGGATGTTCTTGTGTGCAGCGATTCTGAGCGCGGCTTCCTCGAGACGAAGGACCTCCTCTCGACCGTTTCCGGCCTCAATGCGGTCTATGCCGGTTCTCTTGCCTCGGCAAATTCGGTCGAGGCCCTTACCGCTGTGCTTCTCAATGTCAATGTGCGATACAAGACGCATGTGTCGATGCGACTTACTGGTTTAAGCGAGAACGGATAGTTCAACTGTGCCCATGAGACTTTTTGACACCGCTCGACAGGCGGTCGTTCCCTTCACTCCTGGCCATGTCGTGACGATGTACACCTGTGGAATTACGCCATATGACTCTGCGCACATCGGTCATGTAACGACCTATCTCGCCTACGACGTCTTGCAGCGCCGTCTTCGTGACTTGGGTCATGAGACTCATTGCGTGCGGAATGTGACCGATGTCGATGATGACCTTTTACGTAAAGCGCGTCAGCTTGGTGTCTACTATCTCGATCTTGCTGCGGAGGAGACTCTGAGGTTTGACAAGAGCATGGCGGCGATGAAGATGCTTCCTTCATTTTCCGAACCGCGTGCAACATCGGCAATATCGGAGATATTGAAATGTATTGGCAACTTGCTCGAGAGTGGACACGCTTACCAATCTGGCGGAGCTGTTTATTTTGACGTGTCAACCTATCCAAGATTTGGCGAGATCAGCCATTACGACCGAAATGTCATGCTCGAACTCTCACAGGAGCGCGGTGGCAACGTCTCGGATCCCAACAAGCGGAACCCGCTGGATTTTGTTCTTTGGCAACCGTCACTTTCGGATGAGCCGAGTTGGGAGTCGCGATGGGGGGCGGGGAGACCGGGATGGCACATCGAATGCTCCGCACTCGCGATGCGCGAGCTCGGACCTACGATCGACCTCCACGGCGGGGGAGCGGACCTGATCTATCCCCATCACGAGTGTGAGGCGGCGCAGTCCGAAAGCGTCACAGGGGTGACCTTCGTGCGCCATTGGATGCATGTTGCGATGGTGCGTCTGGGCGGAGAGAAGATGTCGAAGTCGTTAGGAAATCTTGTTTTTGTCGACGACCTGCTTGACTGTCATGAACCAGACGCAATTCGTCTGGCGCTGCTCTCACAGCATTACCGGTCCTCTTTTGAATGGAGCGACGACCTTCTGGCCGATGCGGAGTCTCAGCTCGCCCGCTGGCGCTCGACTGGTTATGGCGACCAACCGGTCGAAATGGTTCGGCAGCGTCTTGACGATGACCTTGATACTCCAGGGGCACTCGCGGCGATCGACGAATCGGTTGCCGTAGGACTTGGAGTCTCGGAGGCAGCGGCATTACTCGGTATCTCCACGCTTTCATAGACCGAAAGCGCCTCCATTAGGCTCTAGTCTCGATGATCTTGGGCAGATTCGCCTGAGAAAACAAGGAGACAGCCCCAAGTGCCGAATGATGCAGTCAAGGAGATTTCGGTCTCTCTCCCCGATGGAAGCACGCGTGTTATCCCGGAAGGCTCGACGGGACTCGATGTTGCGCGTTCAATCGGAAGTCGGCTCGCGAAGGATGCAGTTGCAGTCGAAGTCAATGGAAGTGAACGCGACCTTGGATATCCACTCGCCGAGGGAGATGTCGTCCGTGTGATCACGGCGGGTACCGAAGAGGGCCGTCAAATCCTGCGTCACTCGACCGCGCACGTTCTTGCTCAGGCGGTCACCGCGTTATGGCCCGGGGCGAAATTTGCAATTGGCCCTTTCATTGCGGACGGCTTCTATTACGACTTCGACCTTCCTGATGGTCAGCGCTTTAACGATGAGGATCTCGAGCGCATCGAAGCCAAGATGCGTGAGATTGTCTCCGAGGACCAGAAATTTACGCGCGAGGAACTCTCATATCCGGACGGAATCGAGCTTTTTTCGGACCAGCCCTACAAGGTTGAGATCATCGAGCGCGTGCGCGATAGCGACGCAGGCGTCGATGATGAGCTGGCCCTTGAGATCTCAGGGTCTGGAGCCCAAGTGAGTGCCTATCGCAACGGCGATTCCTTTGTCGACCTATGTCGAGGTCCGCACGTTCCATCGACGGGTCGTTTGGGTCATTTCAAGTTGACGCGCGTTGCTGGCGCCTACTGGCGGGGCGATGAGCACCGGCCACAGTTGCAGCGCATCTACGGCACGGCATTCGAGTCAGCAGGAGCGCTTGAGGAGCACCTCACTCGATTGCGCGAGGCCGAGAAGCGCGACCATCGCAAGCTTGGAGCCGATCTCGATCTCTTTCACTTCCCACCCGAGGTTGGCGGCGGATTGCCGGTATTTCACCCAAAGGGTGCACTGATCCGCCAGGCGATGGAGGACTATTCGCTTGAGATGCATCGGTCTCACGGATACCAGCAGGTCTGGACGCCTCACATCGCAAAATCGACGCTGTACGAGATATCGGGGCACCTCCAGTGGTACAAGGACGGAATGTATCCGCCGATGGAGATGGAGGGTGCTACCTACTATCCGAAGCCAATGAACTGTCCGATGCACATTTTGATCTACAAGGACAAGCAACGGTCGTATCGCGAACTGCCAATTCGCTATTTTGAGTTTGGCACCGTCTATCGCTTTGAGCGATCGGGAGTTCTCCACGGCCTGACACGCGTTCGCGGCATCACGCAGGATGATTCACATATTTTCTGTGCACCAGAGCAGCTCGCAGAGGAGCTTCGGTCACTTCTTTCCTTCGTACTTGACGTGCTGAGAGCATTCGGATTGACAGACTTTGAAGCTGAACTCGCGACGCGTCCCGAAAACTATGTTGGTGAGATCCGTGAGTGGGACGAGGCGACGGAGGCGCTCCGCTTCGCACTGGATTCCTCTGGATTGCCTTATGTGGTCGCCGAAGGAGAGGGCGCTTTCTATGCCCCGAAGATCGACGTTCACCTCCGCGATGCGATCGGAAGAAGATGGCAGCTGTCGACCCTTCAGGTCGACTTCCAGCTTCCACAGCTCTTCGATCTGGCGTTCATCGGCCAAGATGGCCAGCGTCATAGACCGAACATGATTCATCGGGCACTCTTTGGTTCAGTGGAGCGTTTCTTCGGGATACTCCTCGAGCACTACGCGGGTAATCTTCCTACCTGGCTTGCGCCAGTCCAGGTGCGGGTTCTCTCAGTGCGTGAAGATCATGATGATTACGCCGAAATGATCAGGTCACGACTGGCTGTGGAATCGATTCGTGCCGAAGTCGAACGGGCGGATGAACCGCTCGGCGCCCGCGTAAGAAGAGCCAAGATCGAGAAGATCCCCTATGTGATTGTGGTTGGCCAAAGCGATGTGGAGAATCAGACCGTAGGCATCAATGCCCGCGGGTCGCAGGATCCCGTTCGAGACGTCCCCATTGAACAGTTTGTCGCACTGGTCCAAAATGAGATCTCGAACAAGAGTTCACCGGAGTCTCCATGAGTCTTGACCATCTCTGGGCCGGATGGCGTGCGGGATACGTCGCCTCCGTTTCTGATGGAGTCGAATTTCCGACGCCCAGTTCGCGCGTCGCAAGCCAAGATGTCGAATCCCGCCTCGATGATGCCGGTCCAGAGGGGTGTGTCTTCTGTGCGATCGGCGCCTCAGAGGCGGACGATGAGGAACTCCATGTTCTGTTTCGCGGCAGGTTCACTTATGCAGTGTTGAACGCGTATCCCTACGTGTCAGGACATCTCCTGGTCATGCCGAATCGGCATATTGGAGAGATCTCCGCGCTTTCGGACGATGAATATTCAGAGCTGTTTCAGGTCACGAGACAAGCGATTATCGCCCTTGAGTCGGCATACCACGCGGACGGAATGAATATGGGTGCAAACTTTGGTCGCGCAGCCGGAGCAGGAATACCACTCCATCTCCACATGCATGTGCTACCGCGGTGGATAGGAGACACGAACTTCATGACAACGGTTGCCTCAACCCGTGTCATGCCTGAGGCACTTTCCGATTCCTGGCGTAAAGTTCGTGATGCTTGGCCCACTTGATGCTCTCGTATGCTCGCTATATCGAGGCTCTTGGCCAGAACGGTGCGCTGTTCAGCGAGGCGTCGAGACAAGCTCCGTTTGCGACCGTAGCCGCATGTCCCGGATGGAATATGCAAGACCTTGTGAGCCACCTTTCCGATGAATACCGATTCTGGGCGGTGCAGTTGGTTGCCGGCGATGCGACGATGCAGACGACGGTGCCAACTCCAATCGAGCGCGACGACGCAAACCTCGAGTTTGACCGAAATGAGTCAGAACTAACGCGATGCCTTGAGATGGCCGATAATGGCGCGGAATGTTGGAACTGGTCTGATGGGGACTACACGAGCGACTGGGTGGCTCGACGGATGGCACTTGAGACGGCAATTCATCGCGTCGATGCCGAGCTGGCGAATGGTGCCACGACACCCATTGACGAGGATCTTTCGCTTGACGGCGTCGACGAGCGACTAGATGTGCACCTTCGCCTTGAACTTCTGAGGAATCCGACAGCGTCGCTAGGCGGAACGATCTGTCTGATCTGTTCGGATTCTGATGTGGCTTGGACAATACGTGCTGAACGCGGTCGTCTTCGTGTTCGAGATGGCAGAGCACCCGCCTCGGTGGCGCTGGTCGGAACTGCCTCTGACCTTTTTCAATTTGTCTGGAATCGGGCTGGTCTCGCTCGATTCCAGGTAACGGGAGAACGCTCAGTTGCGCTGAATTGGAGCCGGTTGCCAGCAGAGCGATGAATAGAGAGGGTGAAACCGCGGAGAGAGACCAGAATCCCGGTCCGCTGATAGCCTGAAGTCGTGGTGAGGAGCGTCAATGATTGATGGCCGCAGGGGTCGCAAGGCGACAGATGGAACCGTCGTATCGCCGATTCGCGGCCATATTCGGAGGTTTGACCTTGGGCATCGACTGGTCCGGCTTGGACTGAATGCAAACGTCCTCACCTCGACAGGCGTCGCGCTCTCGGCACTCTTCTGCGTGTTTGTTGGGCGCGGATACCTGTGGTGGGGGATTGCCTTTCTGATCACCGGCGGCCTCATGGACGCGCTGGATGGCTTGGTCGCAAAATCAGCCGGAACCGCATCTGCACGTGGAGCATTTTTTGATTCCGTCGCCGATCGGGTCTCTGATGCTTTGATGTTTGGCGGACTCGCCTGGTTTCTCATGGTTGGACATCATCCAAAGGAGGCGGCGCTCCCGATCGCGATATTCGCACTTGGTTCGGTGATCTCCTACGAGCGCGCAAAGGCAGAGTCACTTGGCTTCATTGCGAAGGGCGGTCTGATGGAACGTACCGAGCGACTTATCGCGCTCGGTCTTTCTTTGTTGTTTCATATCGTCATGATCCCGATTCTTTGGATTGCGCTTGTTCTGACGCTCGGCACGGCCGCCGGACGGTTTATCAGGGTCTGGCGCCAAGCTAGCGGCCTGCCTGCTCGTATTTGGGTCTGGAAAGAGAGCGCAGTCAGCGTGAATGAATCGGCGCTGAAGTCGTGGTGGCACGGACTGGGCGTGGATCGGCGTATTGCCATTCGAGTTGACGGCGACGAGCAGGATAATTTTACGGCTCGATTCAAGCAGCGTTTTTCCCTCGATAGGATCGAGCAACGTGCAAACGACAAATCGTCTCACAGAGCCCAGAGCTCATCGAGGCGGCGGCGCAATGGTCTCTCCTCCGCGGCAAACGAGAAGAAATAAGGCTCGGTTCGTCTTCACAACCTAAGGATGGAATTGCAAAGAGACCGCGCCTATTTCCTTTATCGGTATGGCACCGGACTGTTACGCCATATACCGCGTCACATTGCGATGAATGTCATGACCCTGATCGCGGACGTCGCGTATTTAGTCTCTGGTCGGACTCGCAGCGTGGTGGCAAGCAATATTCGCAGGGTGGTTGGCGGAGAAATGTCTTCTGAGGACCTCCAGAGATTGGTCCGCTCATCATTTGGTAGTTACGCACGATATTGGGTTGATCTCGCGTTGTTGTCGAGGCTTCCAGATCGCGACTACGACGATCTCCTTGACGAACACGATCTTGTTGAGTTCATCGAGGTACATCAGCACAGAGGGGCGGTCATTGCACTCCCACACATCGGATCTTGGGAGATCGCTGGTCTCTGGGCTCATCGACACGGTTACGCGGTCAATACTGTTGCAGAGCCTGCGTCCAGTGAGGCACTCACTGAATGGTTTCGCCAGCAGCGAGACGAATTGGGAATTCATGCCTTTACCACCACCGATAATGTCATCAGTCAGTTGCTCGCCGCCCTCGATCGGGACGAGCTCGTCACGCTCGTGGCCGATCGCAACATCGGAGGCGAAGGTATCGATGTCTTGTTCTTTGGCGAAGTCGTGAAGATGCCCGGGGGGCCAGCACTTCTCGCGCTTCGCAGCGGTTGTCCATTGATACCGCTTGCCGTGTATCACGACCGCGCCGATTTTCACCAACCAGTTCTGCTTCCTCCGATTTCGCTTGAGCGGACTGGCCGACTCCGTGACGATGTTGTTCGAGTTACCCAGGATCTCGCATGCGCCTTTGAGGAGCTCATTAAGCGGGCTCCCGAACAGTGGCACGTCTTTCAGCCGATCTGGCCTCAAAGAGAAGAATAGAAACGGCCATCTGATGCACGTTGTCATAACCTGTCCCTACAGCATTGACATCCCTGGAGGAGTTCAGGGCCAGGTGATCGGAATGGCCAAGACGCTGTCGGCTCGGCACCGCGTCACGATATTGGCGCCAGGGACCATGATTCCTGAGAGTCTAAGGAGTACCCCCGTTGAAATGATCTTGCTCGGCGCGTCGCTCAGGTTTCGCGCCAATGGATCCGTCGCGCCAATCTCACTGTCGCTTCCGAGTGCTGCGAGGCTTCAGGGATTTCTCGCATTGGCCGTACCGGATGTACTGATCATTCATGAGCCCATGGTTCCGCTCGTCAGCATCGCCGCGCTTTTGGGATCGGCGAAGATGAAAATCGGAGTATTCCATCGCGGTGGACCTACTCGGGCGCTATCGCTTCTGCGACCTCTCGCGGCGGTGCTCCTCAAGAAGCTGGATGACGGCATCGTCGTGTCGGAAGAGGCGCGCGCTTCGGTGCATGCCCTCATTGGAGACGGCTCGCGCAGCTTTCGGCGGATTCCAAATGCGGTAGACACCGCGCGATTCGCGCCCCGCGAGCAGGGCGAGCGTCAGAGAGGATCCATTCTCTTTGTAGGACGACACGAACCGCGCAAGGGATTGAGTGTCCTTCTCAGGGCCTATTCACGCTTGGGATCTGGATACTCATTGTCGATCGTTGGAGACGGTCCAGAGACAGCCGAGCTTATGAGGCGTTATTCGTCCGCGACCGCGATCCAATGGCTCGGTCGCGTGAGTGACAACGAGATAGCGGGTCTGATGCATCATTGCGAAATATTCGTTGCTCCGTCCATGGGTGGAGAATCATTCGGAGTAGTCCTTCTCGAGGCGATGGCCGCGGAGGTCCCGGTGCTCTGTTCTGACATTCCGGGTTACCGACTTGCTGCAGATGATGCCGCGCGATATTTCCCGCCGGGCGATTTTGCGGAGCTTGCGGTTGCAATCGAGTCGCTGTCGGTGGATGACAAGGCGCGCCGTGAACTGGTACGGCGAGGGCGCGAACGATCGGCCGAGTTCGATTTCTCGGTTGCCAGTAAGCGCTATCTTGACGTTATCCGTGCGAGATTGCCCGAGGAACAGGCATGATTTCATCGTTTGAATCTGATCAAATTCTCAACTTCAATCGGCTTCTAGACTGTCCGTATGGCAATATTTGATAGTCCCTTTCGATGACCTCGACAAAACCAGCACCGCGTCAGTCTCATACGCGCCGCTCCGCAGGCAAGAGTTCCGTTGAACGCAAGGCGCGGCGCGAGGAATTTGTGGTGCGCACACTCAGGCCAATCACACCCCCATCGCTTGTTGTACATCGCAGCTTTCGTGCCAGAGTTCTCTTTGCTCTTCCATTTCTTGTCGTGGCGATCGGACTTCTCCTCGTCGTCTTGCACTCGTTGTTGCCGCTTGGTCTGGTAATCCTTGGGGTTGTGGCCCTGGCCGGGGGTGCTATCTGGGCCTCGCTAAATTTCCTTTTCGGCTCTCCCCACCGGATCTTGGGAAGATTGAATTCGATCGAGGACGAGCATCAGGGTCTTGAACAGCTCATGAACCTGCTCGAGGGACTCTGTGTCGAGAACGGAATCTCGACACCCCGGGTTCGCCTCATCACTGATCGCGCGGTCAACGCGATTGTCGTGGGCTGGAATAGTAACGACGCTTCTCTTGTCGTCACCACGGGGCTTCTTGCAAGCTGCACGCGAATTGAGCTCGAAGGGGTCATTGCGCACGAACTTGCACACGTTAAGCGTGGCGACATGCGAGACGCGGCATTCGCTAGTGTCGCGTGCGGAATGATCTCGCTGGTGACGGACCGCAGCGCCGTATTGGTCAAGTCTCTTCTTTCTCCATCTCGAGAGGCGAACGCCGACATCGGCGGAGTCTCCATGACTCGGTATCCGCCGGGCCTCATTCAGGCACTATTGAAGATTTCCGGGCTTCACACGCGTCCAGAGGGACTCACTCCGAGTGTCGCTCGACTTTCGGCGGCATGTTGGTTTCAAGCACTTGAGGAATCAAGTCGCAGTCGTGTTGTGGCTGGAGACCTTGGCGTACCAGAGAGAGTGGGATTACTGGCGGAGCTCTAGTGGGGCAGATTGCCGGGGAAGTTGGGATCGTTCGAAGTCCCGACAATACTTTTGAAGAATTGAAATGAAAAGTGGAGGTAGAAGATGTCGGGCCATTCCAAGTGGGCGACGACGAAACATCAAAAGGGCGCGAAGGACAAAGCGAGGGCAAAGCTCTTCGCGAAGCTCATCCGTCAAGTCGAGGTCGCTGCGCGCGAAGGCGGTGGCGATATGAGTGCAAATGCGAACTTGCGAACGATGTATCAAAAGGCGCGCGATTCGTCTGTGCCGTTGGACACGATTGAGCGGGCGATAAAGCGCGGAACCGGTGAACTCGAGGGCGTGCGATATGAGGCGATGAGCTACGAAGGCTATGCAGCCTCTGGGGTAGCCGTCATAGTCGAGTGTCTTACCGATAACCGCAATCGCACGGGGGCGGAGATCCGGACGATCTTCTCGCGCAATGGTGGTTCGATGGCCGAACCTGGGGCCGTCGCTTGGCAGTTCGCCCGTAAAGGGGTGATTACGGTATCGAGGGAGATCCTCGAAGATGATTTGATGGCAATCGTGCTCGAGACGGGAGCGGAAGATCTGCGCGATGACCGAGATTCATGGGCGCTTATTGCTGAACCTTCTGATCTTCAAGGAGTGCGGGAGGCGCTTGAGGCTGCTGGGATCGTGCCAAAATCGCTTGAAATTCAGATGATTGCTGCTACCGAGCATCTCGTTGAGGATGAATCGACGGCTCGCAAGGTTCTTCATCTTCTCAAGCTGCTCGATGATCAGGACGATGTCCAGAATGTCTGGTCCAATTTCGACATTCCGGACGCGATCCTCGAGGCAGTCTCCGCGTAGTTCCCGCAATTCTCGCGACGACGCATCCTTGGTACTACAATCGAACGTGTGTACGTATTGGGAATTGACCCCGGACTCACCCGCTGCGGTTATGGCTGCGTAGACGCCAGTTCTGGGCAACATCGTGCCGTTGCTGCCGGCGTGATTACGACGCCGGTGAGTCTGCCCCTTCCCGAGAGGCTCGCCTTGCTCCGCAAAGAGCTCGTGGCGTTGATGCTCGAATTCAGACCCGACGCGGTCGTTGTTGAGCGGGTGTTGTTTCAGACAAACGCGAAGACAGCGATGTCTGTTGGGCAGGCGAGTGGCCTCGCGCTTGCTACGGCTGCGGAATTGAATATTGCGGTGGCGGAGTACTCATCAAACGAGGTGAAGCTTGCGGTGGCGGGATATGGCGCAGCTACCAAAGCACAGGTACAGGAGATGGTCACGAAACTCTTGAATCTTCGAGAGATTCCGCGTCCGCCCGATGTAGCGGACGCCCTCGCGCTTGCGGTGTGCCATCTTGCGATGGTTCGCGGACAAGGACTCGCTGAGGCCGAAGGCTCTCCAGGTCGAAGTCGGAGGATCTCTTGATCGGTCTTATCGAAGGTCATCTCAGCGATGGTGAAATGCGCAGGGATGGTACTGCAACCGTATTGGTAAACGTCAATGGGGTTGGATATGAACTCGCGATCAGCGCTCGGCATTTTCAAGTGCTCCCCGAACCGGGAGCTCCGGTTTCCATGCGGGTGCATACCCATGTGCGCGA
>DAIDIA010000317.1 GCA_027459565.1 Acidimicrobiaceae bacterium
CGGTCGAGTCGCCACTGCGCAGTATCCCGAAGGCGCCCGTCGCAGGTATTGCGACACCTACGACCAAGGTCGGGCGCAACGATCCATGCCCATGTGGGTCGGGACGCAAGTACAAGCTCTGCCACGGCTCGAACTAGTTGCTGATGGCAGTCTCAGGGCCGATAGGCGGCGCAAACGCCCAAGGAGAGGATCGTCCCGATCTGACTGTCGTGCTCGACCAGCTCCAGGAGCGCCTTGATGCGGCGTCCAAGTATCTGCGACTCAGCGAGCTCAGAGTCGAGCTGCAAAGGCTCGAGGAACTCGTCGGGGCTCCCGATCTCTGGAACGACCTCGACAATGCCCGAAAGGTCACGACGGCCTATACGCGCGCCAAAGCGGATGTCGACCTTCTCGATGGCCTCCATCAGCAGATCGAAGATGCTCAGCAGCTCTTTGAAATTGCCAATGGGGAGGGTGAGGAGACGCTTCTCGAATTGCGTGACGGGCTCTATGCCCAGACCGATCAGGTCGGAAAGGCCCTGGACGAGCTCGAGTTGCGCAGCCTGTTCTCCGGTGAATTTGACGGCCGCGATGCCATCGCGGAGATTCATGCAGGCGCGGGTGGGACCGACGCCCAGGACTGGGCGGAGATGATGCTGCGAATGTACCTCCGCTGGGCGGAACGACGGGGTCTGAGTGTCGAGATCGATGAGGTCACCCAAGGAGGAGAGGCTGGAATCTTGTCTGCGACCTTTGTCGTTCGCGGTGAACACGCCTACGGGCTGCTCTCATCCGAGAGGGGGGTGCATCGGCTTGTGCGGATGTCGCCATTTGATTCGCAACATCGACGCCAGACAAGCTTTGCAAGTTTCGAGGTAACGCCATTCCTCGAGGATCTCGAAGACGTTGTCGATATCGATGAGAAGGATCTTCGCATCGACACCTATCGGTCCTCCGGAGCAGGAGGACAGCACATCAATGTCACCGACTCTGCGGTACGCATTACGCATCTTCCGACGGGAATCGTGGTGTCATGCCAGAATGAGCGAAGTCAGCTGCAGAACAAGGCAAAGGCAATGCAGGTACTCGCCGCAAAACTTGCGGAACGTCAACGCCTAGAGCGGAGGGCGGAACTCACCGCGCTCGCTGGACCACAGTCGGATGTGGCTTGGGGGAATCAGATCCGCTCGTATGTCATGGCGCCGTACCAATTGGTGAAAGATCTGCGCACCGAACACGAGACGGGAAACGTTGATGCCGTGCTCGATGGAGATCTCGACGAGTTCATGTCCGCATATCTTCGATGGCGACGGACGAATGAACCGAGCTAGGCAAATTTAAGGCTCTGAACTGGAGTTTTAGCGTTTCCCGCGAACCAATACAGGGGATTTTTGCGCTACATTGGCGTCCATCATCGGGAGCCTTGGGGTAGGGTAACACGAGCAAACAGCGCGATGATGAGGCGCTCGTAAATTTCTTCCATTGATCATGTGTGCATTGACACTGCGAGCTTGATCTGCAAGAGCAAAGGACAGGAAGAGGACAATGATCCGCTTCGATGACGTCACCAAGTCGTACTTGACAGGTATCGACGCGCTTTCCCATGTCTCGTTGGAGATCGAACGCGGCGAATTCGTCTTCCTCGTCGGAGCATCCGGTTCTGGCAAAACCACTTTTCTGAAGTTGTTGTTGCGCGAGGAGACTCCCGATTCCGGGTCGATCTGGGTGGCTGGGCGTGACATTGGTCGACTCGCGCCGGCACGCATTCCCTATCTGAGGCGCAATCTCGGTTGTGTGTTCCAAGATTTCCGACTCCTTCCGAACAAGACCGTTGCGGAGAACGTCGCGTTTGCCCTCGAGGTGATCGGACGGCCTCGAGGTGTCATCAGAACCCAGGTGACCCAGGTGCTGGACCTGGTTGGGCTCGGTCAGAAGATGGATCGCAGACCCCATGAGCTGTCGGGTGGCGAACAGCAACGCGTCGCCATTGCCCGCGCATTCGTAAACCGTCCCTTGGTCCTGCTCGCGGACGAACCTACGGGAAATCTTGACCCTGCAACGAGTTCGGGCATCATGAAATTGCTGGAACGCATCAACAAGACCGGGACAACAGTGCTGATGGCCACGCACGACGTCGGCATCGTGGACGAGATGCGACGACGCGTCATCCAGCTCGAGCACGGTCATCTGGTCCGAGACCAGGCACGCGGAATTTATGGCGACGCGTCCGATACCCAATCTCGCGGCTACTCCTCGATCAGCGTCGGTGCGGTCGCTGGTGACGACGAGGAGCTCGCATCGATGCCTTATCGTCAGACGCGCGCCAGACGGGGTCGTCGATAGTGAGCTCGGAGATTCACATGGTGGCCACTGGTGCGACCCGAGGAGAGGTAGGGAACCGTGGCTGTCTCATTTGACTACGTCGCGAAGGAGACGGCGGCGAACCTTTGGCGCAACCGGGTCATGGCGCTGGCGGCGGTGCTCACCGTCGCGGTCTCACTCTCGCTGGTAGGGACGGCGCTGTTGCTACGACAGGTGGTCAACCGGCAGATCTCGCAGTGGTCGAACAATGTGAGCCTTCAGGTGTTCATGAATGCGGATGCGACGCCGCAGCAGCTGAGTGAGATCCGTGTCTTGATATCCCAAGAGCCCCAGATCACCGGGTGCACCTATCTCAATCACGAGCAATCGTATCTGCAGGCAAAGCAGGTTCTCGCGGGCGAGCCGACCGCGCTTGAGGCATTGACTCCAGCGATCACTCCTACCGTCTTCCGGTGTCAGCTCCAGAACGCGAGCGATGCTCCCGCCGTTGCAGCGATATTCAACGGCGTACCCGGAGTGTTCCAGGGCCATGCGCAGTTCCCCGCGCAGAGTGTCCGGACGATGCAGCGGATCACCAACATCTTGCAGGTGGTCCTGCTTGCGATTGCAATCGTTCTCCTCATCTCCTCCCTCGTATTGATCCTGAACGCAATTCGAATGGCGATCTTTGCGCGAAGACGTGAGGTGAGCGTCATGAAGCTTGTCGGCGCAACAAACTGGTTCATCCGCATCCCGTTCATGCTTGAGGGACTCGTGCAGGGCCTGATCGGGGCGATCGTCGCCGCTGGCATTGTGCTCTTGTCAAACATCGGAGTGAACTATCTCGTTCGCCGTTATCTCTCCTCTTCGACCCTTCCGCTCGGTCAACTGATCTCGACCGAGGTTGTCGTGGTCGTGATCGGTGTCGTCGTCGGTGTTGCGGGTTCGACGATCGCTGTCCGTCGGTTTCTTGACGTCTAGGACAGAGTTCGAAGACCGCCGAAGCTGACTCGATCGTGCAATCGCTTGAACTTATCGATGACTTTGGCGCCGACCATGTTGCGGCAGTCGCGGTAACGCAGTCGGGAGAGGTCGTCGGACTCCACGGCGACGTGGATTTCCATTTTCCGCTCGCCTCGGTCACCAAGATCCTGACGGCACTGTCGATACTTGTCGCGGTGGAGGAGCTGACCCTCGCATTGCATGATGCGGCGGGTCCCAATGGATCGACGGTTCGGCACCTTCTGTCGCACGCGTCGGGTCTCAGCCAACATGACCGCAATATCGCGCTCGCCGTCCCAGGGGCCAAGCGCATCTATTCCAATGCAGGATTTGAGGTGCTTGGCGATCTCCTCGCCGAGCGCTCGGGCATGGGGTTCGAGGAGTATCTGACCAACGGCGTCCTCGTGCCGCTCGCGATGGATTCGACGACCTGCGCCGGTTCAGCCGCTGCAGCCGGCGTGTCGACGATTGGAGACGTCGCCAAACTCCTCAAGGAGTTGCTTGAACCGACGCTCATCTCCTACGCGTTGATGGAGGAGGCGACCTCGGTAGCTTTCCCTGGGCTCGCCGGCGTCGTCCCGGGTTTTGGCCGCCAGGACCCCTGCGACTGGGGTCTTGGGTTTGAGATCAAGTCATCGAAGTCTCCCCACTGGACGGGCGAGGACAACTCGGAGCGCTCCTTTGGTCACTTTGGCCAGAGCGGGACATTCGTCCTTGTCGACCCCGACGCGGGGTTTGGTCTGGGATTGCTCAGTGACCGCAGGTTCGGAACGTGGTCGGCGGAGGCTTGGCCGCCGTTCTGCGACGCGGTGTTTCAAGAGCTGCGACGTCGCACGGTCTGAATTTGCGCCTCAACTAGGGTAGTGCGCATGCCAAAGCTCAAGATCTCCGTCCGTTCAGCCAGGAGTGCCTCATGAAGGGGGTTCTCCTCGCCGGTGGCACCGGGAGCCGGCTCTATCCACTGACCCGGATCACCAACAAGCATCTGCTTCCGATCAACGACCGTCCGATGATTTCCTATGGAATCGAGGCGCTCGTCAAGGCGGGAATCAGCGAGATCATGGTGGTGACGGGCGGAACCCATGCGGGGGAGTTCCTGCGCCTGTTGTCCAACGGGGATGACCACGACGTCGACCTCCTCTGCTATGCGTACCAGGATCGTCCCGGAGGCATCGCTGAGGCACTGGGATTGACCGAGCGATTCGTTGGAGACGACCGCGTGCTCGTCATGCTCGCGGACAACATCTTCGGCAAGACGATAAAGCCGACCGTTGAGGCGTTCATGGAGCAGCCCAAGGGTGCGAGGATCGTGCTCTCGCATGTCGAGGAGCCGTCGCACCTTCGTCACCTTGGCGTTCCCGAGCTTCGTGATGGGAAGGTGGTGGGTATTGTTGAGAAGCCCGAGAATCCCCCTTCGAGCTATTGCGTTACCGGCGCATACTGCTATGACCCGACGGTATATTCGGTGATCTCCAATCTCGTGCCATCTGGACGCGGTGAGCTCGAGATCACCGATGTCAACAACTACTACGTTGAAGCCGAGATGATGGAGTACGACGTGCTCGGGGGCTTCTGGGGAGACGCGGGGGAGTCCATTGATGCCTATTACGAGGTCAATGACCACGTAAGGCACCACGGAGCGAACCTCAGCTAGCGCGCAGCTGCGATCGCCTCGTCGATGTGCGGCTGGTGGAAATGAAAGCCCGCAGCCTGCAACCGCTCTGGAAGCATCCGCTGACTGGCAAGAGCCATCTCGTCGGTGAATCGGTTTCCGAGCGCAAGCCGGAGGCCGATCTCCGGAACGTGCAGCAGCGTTGGCCTGTGGAGCGCGGACCCGAGTGCCTTGGTGAAGCTCGCATTGGTGACCGGCATCGGCGATGCGAAATTACAGGGTCCGTGCACATCGTCGTTCATGGCGACAAAGATCAGTGCCCGGACTTCGTCTTCCAGAGAGATCGGACTCATCCATTGGGATCCGCTCCCGAGTCTCCCACCAAGGCCGAGCCGAAAGAGCGGCGTGACCGCCTTGATGATGCCGCCGTCCCTGCCGATGACGATCCCGGTCCGGGCATGGACCACCCGCACTCCTACCGCGCGCGCGGGCGCGGTCGCGCTCTCCCCCGTGTCTTTGTCATGC
>DAIDIA010000318.1 GCA_027459565.1 Acidimicrobiaceae bacterium
GGTCCACTGTCCATCTCGTGTGCTCTCGGGGCGCGAGAGGTTGGACCTGGACCGGCTCAAGCCGTCACCTCTGAAGAGTTCGGAAAGGGTCGGGCTCGCGCTCAGGTGATCGTGGCATTTGGCGCGCTCGAGGGAGGTTCGGGAGTGAACGCGAGAGCCATGCGCATTGGGTCCGCCCCTCTCCAACGGACGGTGCATCCTGGTGCAGATTGTTCCGGATCACACAATTTGTTCCGGATCACACAATCGGTGGAGGACACCTCTCACACGCATGATTCCGACAGGCATGGGCGTGTTTGCGCGAGCCACTGGAAGGTCGTAGTGGTTCCAAAATCACCTCCTATGCAGAGTGCATAGGAGTCACCGCGGTCCCTTGGGACACAGATTCCATCTGCGGGGGGGCGCCTCCATCTTGCGCTTGAAAAATGTCATGCCAGATGGGATGCACAGCGCGGGTGGAGTAAGTAGCTTTGCGCGATGCGCGTGATCAGCGGTGAGGCAAGGGGACGCAAGTTCCTTGCACCCGATGTGGACACCGTGCGTCCGACCTCTGACCGGGTGCGCGAGGCGATCTTCGACGTGCTCGGTCATCTTGGCGGCGTCGTCGGAGCGAGGGTGCTCGACCTCTTCGCCGGATCGGGCGCGTTCGGCATCGAGTCGCTCTCGCGCGGGGCGGCCTCGGTGGTCTTTGTCGACCAGGAGCGCCGGGTGATCAAGACGATCGAGGAGAACATCTCGGCCGTCCGGCTCGCCTCGGCGGGCGAGACCAAGCTGGTCCAGAGTGACGCGATCGCGTTCTGTCGCATCCACCAGAGCGGGAGTCTCGCCGCCCGGGATCACCGGGAGGACCAGCGCATGAAGGGTTCCGGGGACTTTGACATCACCTTCTGTGACCCCCCGTACTCCTTTACCAACTGGCCAAAGCTGCTCGGCGTCATCCCCGGCGAGCTCCTGGTGCTCGAGAGTTCGCGGCCGATCGAACTGCCCGAGACCCATGCCCTCTATCGGGTCTATCGATACGGAAGTACGCTCGTCACTGTGGCAAACCGGCAGCACGGATCCGACGGACGGCCCCTGGCCCCCGAGATCTCGGAGACAACATGACAACAGCGATCTTTCCCGGATCGTTCGATCCCTTGCACAACGGGCACGTCGAGATCGTCGAGCGCGCGCACCGACTCTTTGACCGCGTCGTCGTCGCGGTGCTTCGCAATCCCCAGAAATCCGATCCGCTGTTCGCGTCCGAGCTTCGCGAGAGGCTGATCCGCGAGTGCTTTACGCACCTTGGCCATGTGGAGGTCGTGACGATGCAGACCCTCGTCGTCGAGGTCGCGCGTTCCATCGGCGCCGATGTGATCATCAGGGGGCTGCGGGCGGTGTCGGACTTCGAGAACGAGCTGCAGATGGCGCAGATGAACCAGCAGCTATCGGGAATCGAGACGCTGTTCATTCCCACGGGTTCGACGTATTCGTTCATCAGCTCGCGGCTGATCCGCGAGGTCGCCACCTTCGGCGGCGATGTTAGCCTGTTCGTTCCCGAACCGATCCTACGAGAGATGAAGGAACGATTCCGTGACTGACCCCTCCGAACTTCGCTCCAACGATCCCCAGCGCCTGGGCATCGACTTCGCCGAGGTGATCGACGAGCTGCTCGCGATCATCGAGAACGCGAAGTCCGTTCCGCTGTCGTCGTCGGTGCTGGTCAGCCGCGACGAGATCACCGACATCTTGTTGAACGCGAGGGACGCGATTCCCGTCGAGCTCTCGCGGGCGAAGCGGCTCCTTGGTGAACGAAACGAGATCTGGGCACAGGCCGAACGCGAGGCGAATGCCCTCATCGACGAGGCACGCGCCCAGGCTGCGCATCTGGTGCAGCGCACCGAGGTCGTCCGTCAGGCGAACTCGCACGCCGAGCGCCTCGTCGCCGAGGCAAAGCAGACCGCCTATGCGATCCGTCGGGAGGCAGAGGATTTCATCGACAAGAAGCTCGCCGCCACGGAGATCGTCATCGACCGCGTCCAGCGCACGCTCCAGGTCGGACGCGAGAAGCTCAAGCTGAACCTCGCCGATCGCGCACGTGCCCAGGCGCCACGCTCTGTTGATCCCGAGGAGGCGCCGACGGGGGTTGCCGGTCTGTTCGACCAGGACAACCGCTAGTCTTGAAGACTCGTTTTCTCGCGAACCTGAGGATGGATCATGACGGTCAACAGCGGTGCCACCCGGCACCAGCGGGGTAGCGGGGCCGAGTTCCTCGTCTCGGTCGCCCAGATTGCCAAGGCTCCCGGATCGCGCCGGGAGGTGCGGTTCGCCGGCGAGCTCGACGGCCTCGAGGTGAGCGGCTCGTCGGTTCCCGTGGGCGATCTCGTCGAGGTCGCGGTCGTCCTCGAGAGCGTCAGCGAGGGGATTCTCGTCACCGGCACGGTCCGGACCCGCTTTGTCGGCGAGTGCCGGCGCTGTCTCGGGCCAGCGGGCGGGGAGCTTGTCGTGGCGCTCCGGGAGCTCTGTACGGAGAACCCGACCGATGAGGAGAGCTATCCGCTTGGCACCGGGGTCCTCGACCTCGCGCCGATCGTCCACGATGCGTGTATCCTTGCGCTACCGCTTGCGCCCCTCTGTAGCGAGGAGTGCCGCGGAATCTGCCCTGAGTGCGGGGCGAACCGCAATCTCGAGCAGTGCTCGTGTGTTCTGGCAGGTGATCCTCGCTGGGGCGCGCTGAATCTGCTCTATGGGAGCGAGACGACTAGGAGCCGCGACGAGGCCTCCGCGAGAGACGAGTAGGACATATGGCCGTTCCAAAGAAAAAGACCTCGAAATCCAAGAGCCGCAGCCGGCGTGCATCGGCGTGGCGCCTCGTGCTGCCCGCCCAGAGCCGCTGTCCCCAGTGCCAGCACGCGAAGCTGCCGCACACGGTCTGTTCGAACTGCGGCTGGTACAAGGGCCGCCAGGCGGTTGAGGTCGACTGACGCTCCCTGTAGCGGTCGATGCGATGGGGGGCGACCGGGCTCCCCGCGAGATTGTCGCCGGAGCGCTGCTTGCACGCGATGAACTCGGAATTGATGTCCTCCTCGTCGGACCTGACGATGGCTCACTCGGAGACACGCGCGGCCTCGCGGTGCTCGACGCGCGCGAGGTCATCACCATGGACGAGGATCCGGCGCGCGCGGTAAGGACGAAGAAGGACTCGTCGCTCGTTCGCTGCGCGGAGGCGGTCCGCGACAACCAGGCCTCGGCGATGGTGAGTGCTGGCAACACCGGCGCCGCGATGGCGAGTGCGCTTTTGCGTATGGGCCGCATCACCGGCGTCGCCCGGCCCGCGATCGCGACTCCGCTCCCGGTCTATGGCGCGCATCCCTCGATCCTGATCGATGCCGGTGCGAACGCCGAGTGCACGCCAGACTGGCTCTTGCAGTTCGCGCAGATGGCCACCGCGTACGTGCGCGCCCGTTATGTGATCGCAGAGCCGTCGGTCGCGCTGCTCTCGATCGGCGAGGAACCGACGAAGGGCAACGCGCTGGTCAAGGAGAGCCATGAGCTCTTCGCCCGCACCGACGGCGTGAACTTCATCGGCAATGTCGAGGGACGCGATCTCCTGCTTGGCAAGGCAGACATCATCGTCACCGATGGCTTCACCGGCAACGTCGCGCTCAAATCGCTCGAGGGGGCGGTGGCGACGTTCAATTCCATGTTGCGCGCCGCAGTGCACACCACGCTCGCGGCCCGGCTCGCCGGCATGATGCTGAGACCGGCGCTCGCTCCCTACGTGAGGTCGGTCGATCCCGAGAACACCGGCGGCGCGATGCTGCTTGGGGTTGAGGGTGTGTGCATCATCAGCCACGGCAGTTCGTCCGCGCGCGCGATCAAGCACGCGATCGGCGCGGCGAACGAGATGGTCAGCCACCAGCTTGTGGAACAGGTCCGCCAGGCGATCGGCCCCTCCCGGGGAGCCAATCTCTCCACCTGACCAAGATCGATCTTGTGTCGGTTCAGCGTGGTCCGCATCGGGACGCGAGATCTCCCCTTTCCGTCGGTGGTACTGACGCCACGACGACTGGTGGCGCTCGGCAGGGCGATGGCGACGCGCGAGGCGATCGAGGCAGCGCTTTTTGAGTTCGCGAGATGGTGTCGCGAAAACGAGACAGCAGCTCGGAGCGGTTGTCGCACTAGCATCGCCATTGTCGCGCCGTTCGGCAACCGACCGATGTCGGCGTGTTCGGCTGCGTCACGAGAGGCATGGAGAGGGGAGCGGTTCGGTGTCGATGACCAACGAAGAGGTGTTTGCGCTCATCCAGAGAGAGCTCGCCGAGATCATGGAGATCGACCCCTCGACGATCGTCGAGGAGGCGTCCTTCGCCGAGGATCTCCGAGCGGACTCGCTCGCGCTGATCGAGCTGGTTGAGGCGCTCGAGGCCGCGCTCGCTGGCCAGATCCCCGGCTTTCACATCGACGACGACGACCTCGAGCGCCTCGTCACCGTGCACGACGCCGTTGCCTACATTGCGGGTCGCGCGAAGTCGGGATGAACCATGGCGATCCACGATCGGGCCGGTGCTTTGCGCGGTGAACGGACTTGAGTGGGGACCTTGTCGAGAGCGAGGGATTCGGCGCGCTCTGTGATCGCCTGGAGCGCTACATCGGGGACCGCGCGCTGTTGCGCCTCGCGCTCGTGCACCGTTCCTACTGCGCGGAACACGCGGGCAGCCACTCGAACGAGCGGCTCGAGTTCCTCGGCGACTCTGTCCTCGGATACGTCGTCACCGACGAGCTCTATCGCAGCTTTCCCGACCTCAGCGAGGGCGACCTCGCGCGGATCCGGGCGGACGTCGTCAGTTCCGTCGCGCTCGCGCCGATCGCCCGGGAGCTCGGAATCGGTGAGGCGCTGCTGCTCGGACGCGGAGAGGAGCGCTCGGGTGGACGCGAGAAGCCCTCGCTGCTCGCCGACGCGCTCGAGGCCGTGATGGGGGCGGTGCTCCTCGCCTCGGGCATCGAACGCGCGACCACGTTCGTCTTGGAGCTCACGGCTCCGACGATCGCCGAGGTGTCGCGGCGCTCCGCCTATGGTGACGCGAAGAACCGACTCCAGGAGCTCGCGGCCAAACAGCAGGTCGAGTCGGTCGCGTACCGAGTGACCGAGGTCGGTCCCGACCACCAGAAGCGCTTTGTCGCCGAGGTGACCTTCGCGGGCATCACCGGACGCGGCGAGGGCCACTCCAAAAAGGATGCCGAGCGACAGGCAGCCCTCGCGGTACTCGAGCTCCTCGACTATCCCGGTGCCTGAACTCCCCGAGGTCGAGACGGTACGGCGACAGCTCGCGGAGCGCGTGATCGGTGAGACGATCACCTCGGTGGCCGTCACGGGGCAGCGCTCCATCCGTCGCCAGCCCAAGGCCGAGTTCATCGACGCGGTCTCCTCGCGGACCATTCTCGCGGCCCGCCGATGGGGCAAGTTCCTCCTCGTCGACCTCGATGACGCGGCGGTGCTCGTGATCCACCTGCGCATGAGTGGTCAGCTCCGCCTCGAGGAGGATCCCCGAGCCGAGATCGCCGCGCACACCCATATCCGGATCGGGCTCTCGTCGTCGCGCGAGCTCCGGTTCGTCGACCCCCGCACCTTCGGGGAGATGTTCGTCGCGGACGACCTCGACGAACGGATGGTGCCGCGCGCGATCGCGCATCTCGGAGTCGATCCCATCGTCGAGGATCTCACCGGAGAGCGCCTCGGTGGACTTCTCGCGAACCACAGGGTGGCGCTCAAGACACTGCTCCTCGACCAGCGCGTGGTCGCGGGAATCGGCAATATCTACGGAGACGAGATCTGCTACCTCGCTGGCGTGCTTC
>DAIDIA010000319.1 GCA_027459565.1 Acidimicrobiaceae bacterium
TGTGGAACACCAGTGGTGGCTGCGGCGGTGGGAGGACTGACGACGCTCGTTGACGACGGATCGACGGGGTATCTCGTCGAGAGCAGGGATCCGAAGCGTTATGCCGATGCGCTGCACCGTCTCTGGACACAGTCGGGCCAACGTGCCCGGTTCTCGAAGAACGCCGTTGCCAAGGCGTCGACGTATACCTGGCCGCTCGCTGCCGAGGGACTCCTCGCGCTGTATGGCCGATTGATCGAGCGGTCGCTCGTCAGCTGCTAGGTCGGCGCATTACGCGAGGCGCATTGCGTGACCGCTAGCGTGTGGAAATGGCACGTCTGACGATCATCGGTGGCGGTCGGATGGGATCCGCGCTGCTCGCGGGCCTTATCTCGAACGGATGGGCCAAGGCAAGCGACTGCGCCGTTGTTGAACGCTACGACAACACCCGCTCTGCGCTCGTCAAGAGATTCCCGGGCGTGTCGATCACCGACATGCCCGAGCCGGGCGAATCGGTCGTGATCGCGGTCAAGCCGACAGATGTCGAGCAGGTGTGCCGCGCGCTTCCCGCGAAGAGTTTTGAACGCGTGCTCTCGATTGCCGCTGGCCTGACCACCGACACGCTCGAGACCTGGTTGTGGCGCGACGCCCATGTACTGAGAGCGATGCCCAATACTCCCGCGTTGCTCGGTGTCGGAGCCTCGGTCGTCGCACGCGGCAGCTCTGCGACCGATGATGATCTGGTCTGGGCCGAGAGCGTGCTCTCCGCGATTGGCGTTGTCGTGCGGCTTCCCGAACAACTCATCGATGCTGCGACGGGCCTGTCGGGTTCGGGCCCCGCGTACATCTTCATGGTCGCAGAGGCACTTGTTGACGCAGGCGTGCTCGTCGGTCTCGACCGCGAGGTTGCGCGTGTCCTGACGCTGCAGACCATCCTCGGCGCGGCAAGGATGCTTGCCGAAAGTGGGGAGTCGCCCGAGGTACTGCGCGCTGCCGTCACCTCTCCGGGCGGGACAACTGCCGAGGGCCTCCGGGTGCTCGAATCGCGTGCAATGCGGGCGGCGTTCACCGAGGCTGTTGAGGCCGCGGCACGTCGTTCGCGCGAGCTCGGAGCACGTTAGCAACTCGATTGTTTCGGATCGGTCAGACGGATTCCATCCTCGGTCGTGCGGTATCCGCGGCAACCAGGAAGCCCGTGAAGATGATCGCGACTCCGATGCTCAGTGAGACCGAAAAAGCGGTCATTTTGTCAAATATCGCGTTCATGAGACCACTTGCTCCGGTGACAAGCGTTCCCAGTGCGATGAGACAGTTGGCGATCACGGCGCGCCTCTTTCGAATCTTGAGCGCGCTGTAGATCGCCCCGCCTACCAAGACGATCGAACCGAGTCCCGACCCAAATCCCGCGAGCACCTCGGGAAGCCCGGGAAGGACCTTCGCCGCCTGGGCGAGCACGTGGCGCGGAAGTGTCTCATGAAAGCGCGCGGTGATGATGACGCCGGCTGCGAACACCGAATAGAGGCTCACCGACGCGAAGGCAACGTTGCCCCAGCGTCTGCCAAAAAGCAGGTAGATGGTGCCGGTCGCAAGAAATGGAACGTTGGTCACGCCCCCGAAGAGATAGAAGATACGAAATGAGACTCCGGTCCAACCCGTGCCCGCTCCGACCGCGAGCGCTCCCGAGGCGATGGCGAACATGAGCAGCGCGATGGACCACGCGAGTTCATGGAGGCGTCGCCGTTCCAGATATCGCTCAAAGGTCGACATCGAGAAGGCCAGCGCGATGAGGGTCGCGACCACCCCAGAGATGGAATCGGCCATGCCGGCCATCCTAGGAGGGCTTCTCTATCAATTCTTGACGTTTCGTTACCGACTTGTTACAGTCCGGTCGCAATGTAACGGCAGACAGCCGTGAATTCTGGGGGGGCACTATGTTCCATATGAGACATCTACGTCGACTATCCGTAGCCGCACTGACGTGTTCTGTCATCGCGCCGCTTGCGCTGAGTGCAAGTTCATCTGCATCGGTCAAATCGCATGCGTCCTCGAGCTATCCGATCACGATCGGAATCGTGGAGCCGTTCTCGGGTGCATCAGGATTCATCGGCGCGCACGTGACGGCTCAGGTCTACTCCGCTGTCGACGAGATCAACAAAGATGGCGGCGTTCTTGGCCACCAGATCGTCGTCACGCCGGTCGACACCAAGGGTGACCCGGCAGACGCGTTGCCGGCGGTCGCGCAGTTCATCGCCACGACCCAACACCTGTTCTTCATCCACGGGCCTGGCTCAGACTCTGGCCCAGAGCTTGCTCCGGTCATCAACAATGACAAGATCGTCATGATGTCGCCTGCGGGTCAGTCGGAGTTTGACAAGACCAAGCTTCCGTACTTCTGGCGTGCAGTCGCCCCGGACGCATCAAACGGCATTGCGATGGCGATCTTCGCAAAGCGCAACCACTGGACGCGTGTCGCAACGGTGTTCGGATCCGACCAGGGATCGCAGGGTGACCTTCCTGGCATCATCGAGGGAATCAAGTCGCTCGGTCTCAAGCAGGTCTCGGACCTGAACATCTCGGCTGACCAGCCGTCCTATCAGTCTGAGGTTGCCCGTTTGCTTGCCACCAAGCCGCAGGTGATCTTCACGGAGACCGACCCCACAACGGCCGCGACATTCTTCGGAGAACTCACGCAGCAGCACCCCTCGGTTCTCCCGATCATCTCGACGCAGGGTGGAGTCATCCAGACCTACATGGCGCCGTTCCGCGCCGCGGTTGGTGCCAAGCTCTTCGCCAAGGAGTTCTACGCGGTCAGCAACGCGGCTCCCAAGCCAAATCCCGCAACTCCGATCTTCCAGAAGTCGCTTCTCGCGACCGGTCCCGCTGGACAGGTTCCTGACCCGGCGAAGTTCCTCTCGAGCCCGAACACCGCCATTGGCTATGCACAGGTGATCCTTGTTGCGCTTGCCGCGACTGAAGCTCACTCTGTGAGTAGTCCGGTGTTCAACAACTACATCGCTGCGGTTGCCAACCCTGGCAAGGGTAAGACCATCGTCTACTCCTACGCCGCAGGTGTGAAGGCTCTGTCTCAGGGCAAGAAGATCCAGTACATCGGTCCGGCTGGTCCGTACAAGTTCAACCAGTACCACAACTCCTACGGTGGCCAGGTCGTTGAAGGCGTCACCGTCGGTGGCACCTACGTCACCAAGGGCACAGTCTCTGCCAAGGAGATCCAGGCTCACTAAGTAATCTGGCGGACCGTGCCCGGAGTACCGAGGAATCTCGCGTGTACTCCGGGCACGGACGCTTTTGCTTTGGTGGGTTGTAACTGGCAACATACGCATTCGTAACGCTGAGAAAACGCGACGACGCAACGAGAAGTTAGTGTGGACGCGCTCCAGCGCTTCCGTCCCTTGTATCAATTCGATCGGAGGATCGAGTGCAACTCCTGATAACGAGCATCGGTTTTGGTCTCGTTCAAGCGGCAATACTGAGCATCAGTGCAATGGGCTTTTCGCTCCAGTTCGGCATGACCAATGTGTTGAACCTGAGCTACGGGTCGCTGATGACCATCGGAGCATTCCTGACCCTGTTGATCAGCGAGCAGGGAATATCCATTTGGCTCGGTGTTCTCGTTGGCGCAATAGCGGTGGGAATACTTACGCTCATCATTGGGCGCGTGATCATTCGGCGATTCGCGAATCGTGGCTCGCGATTGTTCGAGATGGCAATCGTGACCGTCGCAATCGCACTGATCATCGACTACATCATCGCGGCGATCACGAAGAGCGCGATCTTCCAGTTCCTCTTTCCCCTCGGGTCCAATCACCGAATTCTCGGCATGGTCTTCACGACGACGCAGCTCGACATCATGGCAATTGCGGTCGTCACGATCATCGCCCTTGAGCTAGTCCTGCACAAGACCAACCTCGGCATCGCGATCCGCGCCAGCGCGGCAAATGGTCCGCTCGCGCGGGCATCGGGAATTCCGACAAACCGTGTGGTGCGCCTCACGTGGTTTGTCTCGGGCGTGCTGTGCGGTCTTGGTGGAGCGCTTCTCGCAGTGACGTACCTGAGCGTCTCGTTCGTCGAGGGCACAAACTATCTGCCATACATTCTCGCTGCGGTGGTCGTCGCCGGTATCGGTGCCGTGGGCTACGCGGCACTTGCCTCGCTGATCCTCGCACTCGTGATCGAGATCGCGGGATCATTCGGCGCCGGCTCGTACAACGTAGTGATAGCGGTCGGTGTGCTTCTACTGATGCTTCTTGTCCGGCCGAAGGGATTCTTTGGCGAACTCTGGGAGAAATCCGAGGCGATGGGCTAATGAGTTTTTATCTAACAACTATTGCTGTCTATTTTGTTGTCTACGCACTCGGCGCACTCGGGCTGAATCTCCAGTTTGGCCTCGGCGGAATTGTCAACTTCGGCTTCATCGTCTTTGAGGCCGCAGGCGCGTACACCGCGGCTCTGACGAGTATCGGATCGCGATCGGCAGGGTTGGCACAGAGCGAGACCTACTTCTGGGGAACGAGCCTGCCGTTTCCGTTCCCGCTGATTCTCGCCGGGGTTGTCGGTGGCCTTCTCGCGCTGGTCATCGGGCCCGCGACGATGCGAAAGATGCGCCGTGACTACCAGGCAGCAGCGATGCTCTCCTTCGCACTGATCGCCAACCAGGTGGTCGGGAACACGGCGGGTTTCCTCAACGGGGGAAACGGTATCGCCAATGTTCCGGCGCCTCTGCGATCCCTTGGTGGACTCTCGCTCGGCGCATACCACTGGGTCTATGTCGGATGGGCCTTCCTGTTCGGAATTGTGATCTTCGTCATCTGCCGCTGGATCAGCTTCTCGCCCTTTGGCCGCACCATACGCATGCTGCGAGATGACGAGGAGGCCGCATCCTCGCTCGGAGTCAACGCATGGACCGTGCGCATGAGGCTCTTCATCGTCGGTGGTGTGATTGCGGGACTGACCGGCGGTCTTCTCGTTGAGTTCATCGGAGCATGGTCGCCGGGAGCGTGGAGCTATCAGGAGACGTTCGTGCTGTTGCAGGCGGTCATCCTCGGAGGCGTGGGAAGCGAGATCGGAGCGGTCTTTGGCGCACTGATCGTCGGGGTCATCCTCTTCCAGCTGCCGTCCTTCCTCCCTGCGATTGGGTATCCCGGGCTCATCGACTCCATCCAGTGGATCGTCATCGGCCTCGTCTACCTCGTCGTCTTGTGGTTTGCTCCCCAGGGGACCTTTCGCGAGCGAGCAACACTGAGACTCGGGTCTCGGTCGCGAAGGCAGGCCGTCGGAACATCAGTCCGCGCGAAACAGGCACCGACCGCGAATCCGCCTGCGGTCGTCTCCGATATCCAAGAGGGGGCCTGACATGTCATCGGATCTCGTATCAGGCAATCTTGCGCCGAAGTACTCGCCCGCAGCGCTCATTGCCGAAGATGTCGTCGTGACCTACGGCGGAGTTCGCGCCGTCGACGGCGTG